>JAJYMF010000075.1 GCA_021787175.1 Pseudomonadota bacterium
TAGGTGCCCACCACATCGACGCCGCGCGTGCGGGTGTTGACCGCGTTGGTGAAGAACGAGCCTCCGCCCACGCCGTTGATGCCGACCGATGCCAGGTAGTTGGCCACCGCCTGGCCCTGCAACTGCCCGCTCAGGATGACGCGGTTGTCGATGGTGATCTGGTAAAAGTCGATCGTCGCGTACAGGCCGTTGGCGGGCGTCAGCACCACGCCGAAGCTGTAGTTGTGCGACTTCTCGGGTTGCAGCGGCTGCGCGCCCAGCGCCACTGCGGCGGGATTGCTCACCGGCAGCGTGCGCACGGTGACCGGTTGCAGCGGGCCGCCGCCGGGCGGCGAAAGGAACAGGATCGAGGTGTTGGAGAACCACTCCTGTTGCAGCGAGGGTGCGCGGAAGCCGGTGGACGCGGTGGCGCGCAGCGCCACGGTGTCATTGATGCCGTAGCGGCCGGACAGTTTCCACGACGTGGTGCCGCCGAAATCGCTGTAGTTTTCGTGGCGCACGGCGAAGCCGCCGGAGAGTTGGTCGTTGAAGTCGGTTTCCAGGTCCAGGTAGGCGGCGTTGTCGTGGCGGCTGTGCGTGCCGGCGTCGATCGGCTGGTAGCCCGGGAACACTTGCGCGAAGCAGTTGGTGCTGATCGCCAGATTGCAGGCGTAGGAAGCCGGGTCGCCCTGCTTGATGGTGAAGCTGTCGCGGCGATTTTCCAGGCCCCAGGCCACGGTCAGCGGGTTGCGCAGCCAGCCCACGTCCACGCCTTTGCTGAAATCGGCGTTCAGCACGTCTTCCCGGTCCAGCAGCGTGCCGATGTAGAAGCCGGTGGGCGATGCCGCGCCCAGCGAGTAGTTGAAGGTGTTGCTGGTGTCGAGCTTCCAGTGGTTGCCGCCGGTGTTGTAGCTGAGGTCGTAATGCCAGCCGTCCAGCACCGTGCCGCGCAGACCCGCCACCAGCGAGGTGTCGAGGATGGCACTGTTCTCGATCGGCAGGTAACCCGCCGGATACGCCGCCACCGCGGCCGGGCTGCTGTTCTTGTACGTCGACAGCGAGCGGAAGAATCCGCCTGCGCTGACATCGCGCTTGTTGAACACGCTGAAGGCGTAAAACTGCATCTGCGGCGTGAAGTCGTACTGCATGTTGACCGCGGCGTTCTTCTGCTTCAGCAGCGGCAGGCCGTAGTGGAAGGTCACCGTGTTGTAGGTGGGATCGGCCGTGAAGCGGCGGTCCGGACCGGCCAGGTTGGTCGGGTCCTGGTGCGTGTAGTCGGCGCTCAGATACACCCAGCCCTTCCGGCCCAGCGGGATGCCGCCATCGGCGCCGCCCGACACGGTGCGTCCATCGGCGCCGTCATGCTTGCTGTATTGGCCATAGCTGCCGGTGACCGAGCCGCCGTGGCCGCCGCCCTTGAGGATGATGTTGATGACGCCGGCGATGGCGTCCGATCCGTACTGCGCCGCGGCGCCGTCGCGCAGCACCTCGATGCGCGCGATGGCATTGATCGGAATGGCGTTGAGATCGACCGGCGAGGAGCCGCGGCCCAACGTGCCGTTGATGTTGACGATGGCGGTGGTGTGCTGGCGTTTGCCGTTGATCAGCACCAGGGTCTCGTCCGGCGACAGCCCGCGCAGCTGCGCCGGCTGGATGGCGTCGGTGGCGTCGGTGATCGAAGGCTGCGGGAAGTTGAACGACGGCAGCAGCGTGCGCAGCGCCGAGGCCAGATTGGTGGCTCCGGTCTGCTGCAGATCGCGGGTCGTCAGCACGTCGATGGGCGCCATGGAAAACGCGACGGTGCGGTCGGTCATGCGCGTGCCGGTCACCACGACGGTCTGCAGTTCCTTGGCTTTGGGCGGCGGTGGCGTGTGCGCATCCTGCGCATGGGTGACGCCGGCGGCGGCAAGTGCGGCAAACAAAACCGCGTGACGCGGCATGGGTACGAGTTTCATGCGTATTACCCCTCGATGTCGGATCGGCCCTGATGGCGCCGGCCCATTGCCGGCCTCCCTTAACGAGACCGTAACGCTATTGCCGCAGTGCGTCAATTGCGGATAAATCACATTCGTCTGGCGGCATGCGCGAGCGAAGGTAAGCGCGCCGTAGTCCGGACCGGGCTGCCATCCGGTCCTCGCACCGCTCCACACATCTCCGCACATCGCCCTGCGCCAGCCGCAATGGCGTGTGCCGCTCCGCACGCGCGCCGCCGCACGGCGGCATTCCAGTGGACGCGGCGGCGGCAATGGTCCAGGATGCCGCACCACCCGAGCAGGGCCGGTGCCGGGACTTGAACCCGTGGCGCCTGCCCCCAACTCGCCGCCATTCGATCAGTCCGAACCCGAGCGCCATGCCGATCTACGCCTTTCGATGCGAAGCCTGCGGCCACAGCTTCGACCGCCTGCAGAAACTGGCCGATCCCGATCCCGAACAGTGCCCGGCCTGCGGTGTGGCGCGGGTGCGTCGCCAGGTGACTGCGCCGGCATTCCGTCTGTCGGGCAGCGGCTGGTACGAGACCGACTTCAAGAAGGACGGCCAGCGCAACCTGGTGCGCAAAGACGACGCGCCGACCACGGAAGGCGCCAAGCCCGCGGCCAAGACCGAAGTCGCCGCCGAATCCGGGACCTCCGCGCACAGCTGCGGAGCGGGTTGCGGCTGCGCCTGATCCGGTCCGGCGGCGCGCGGCCGCCGCAGTCGCTGGGCTAGACTTGCCGGCTTGCATCGCCCCCGGGCGCGGAGTACCCATGCGTAGCCATTACTGCGGCCAGATCGACGCCGCTCTGATCGATCGCGAAATCGCGCTATGCGGTTGGGTGGACACCCGCCGCGATCATGGCGGCGTGGTGTTTCTGGACTTGCGCGACCACACCGGCATCGTGCAGGTGGTGGTGGAGCCGGACAACGCCGCCGCCTACGCGGCCCTCTCCGGCGCCAGCTACGAGTGGTGCCTGCGCGTCACCGGTACCGTGCGCAGGCGCATCGCGGCCAACGAACGCATCGCCACTGGCGCCTTCGAGGTGCTGGCCGCGCGCGTCGAGGTGCTGAATGCAGCGCGCGATCTGCCGTTCGCGCTGCACGAACCCACCAACGAGGAGACGCGCCTCGCGCAGCGGCACCTGGATCTGCGCCGGCCCGAGATGCAGCACGCTTTGCGTACGCGCACGCGGCTGACGCGGGCGCTGCGCAACTGGCTGGACGCGCGCGATTTCCAGGACATGGAAACGCCGATCCTGACCAAGGCCACGCCCGAGGGCGCGCGCGATTTCCTGGTGCCGGCGCGTCTGCACGCCGGCGAGTTCTACGCGTTGCCGCAATCGCCGCAGCTGTTCAAGCAGTTGCTGATGATCGCCGGCTTCGATCGCTACTACCAGATCGCGCGCTGCTTCCGCGACGAGGCGCTGCGCGCCGACCGCCAGCTCGAATTCACCCAGCTCGACATGGAGTTCGCCTTTGT
>JAJYMF010000049.1 GCA_021787175.1 Pseudomonadota bacterium
TCTGGGTGATGGAGCGCTCGCGCTTGTAGATGCCGATGCGCGCATCGAGCCTGATTTCGCGCAGAAAGATGATATCCATGTCGGGGTCGGAATGAGGCGGGGGCTAGGGCGGGAATCGGTTCCCGCGTAAAATGGGCAGCACATTCTAACAGGCCCCAAGACCCTACAGATGGCGACCCTGGTATTTGCAGTTGCGGCCTATCTCATCGGCTCGCTTTCCTTCGCCGTGATCGTGAGCCGGATGTTCGGCCTGCCCGACCCGCACAGCTACGGCTCGGGCAATCCGGGCGCGACCAATGTGCTGCGCACCGGCAAAAAACTCGCCGCCGCGCTGACGCTCGCCGGCGACACCGGCAAAGGCGTGCTGGCGGTCCTGCTCGCCCGGCATTTCGCCGCAGACTACGGCGTGGACCCGAGCGGACTTGCGCTGGTGGCGCTGGCGGTGTTCCTCGGCCATGTGTATCCGCTGTTTTTCGGCTTCAAGGGCGGCAAGGGCGTGGCGACCGCGCTCGGCATTCTGTGCGCGCTCAATCTCTGGCTCGGGCTGGCGACGCTCGCGAGCTGGCTCGTGATCGTGCTCATTTTTCGCATGGTCTCGCTCGCCTCCATCATCGCCGCGGTGTTTGCGCCGTTCTACACCGCCTTGCTGTTCGGCACGCTGAGCCCGCTGCTGCCGGGCGTACTCGCGATCGCGGCATTGCTGATCTACCGGCACAAGGAAAACATCCAGCGCCTGATCGCGGGGACGGAAAGCCGCATCGGCGCGAAGAAACAGGATACGGCGTGAACCTGGCTGCCCTCGCGGCGGCGCTGCTGGGCTTCGGTCTGACGCTGGGCCTGATCCGACTGCTCGCGCCCAGGGCCGAACGCTACGGCCTCGTCGATCGTCCGGCAGCCGGGCGCAAGGACCACGGCGGCAGCACCCCCACCGTGGGCGGCATCGCAATCGTGATCGCACTCGCTCTGAGCGCGCTGCTGGCGCAAATTGCGGGCCAGGTGCACCCGGCGTTCTGGGCGGGACTATTCCTGATCGCGCTCGTCGGCACGGCCGACGATCTCATCGACTTGCAACCCACGATCAAATTCGCGGCGCAGATTGCGGCCGCGCTGATGATGATCTATTGGGGCGGACTGATTCTGCATACTCTGGGCGATCTGGTGAGCGCCGACGCGCTGCTGCTGGGCCGGTTTGCGGTGCCGCTCACCGTGTTTGCGGTAATCGGGGTGGTCAATGCAATCAACTTGTGTGACGGCGCCGATGGCCTCGGCGGCGGCCTGGTGTTCATTGCGGTATTCTGGATCGCGCTGATGAGCGCGCTGTCGGCGCATAGCGGCACGCTCGCGCTGTCGCTGAGCTTATTGGGCTGCATCGCCGCTTTCCTCGCATTCAACCTGCGCACTCCATGGCGCGCCCGCGCCGCCGTGTTTCTCGGCGATGCCGGCAGCCTGTCGTTGGGTTTTGCGCTCGCCTGGCTCACCATAGACGCAGCGCAGCCGCAGGCGCAATTGTTTCCGCCGGTCACGGCGATCTGGCTGGTGGCGATTCCGATCAGCGACACCATAGTCTGCATGAGCCGGCGGCTGCTCAAGAGACAGAACCCGTTTCGCGCCGACCGCACGCACCTGCACCACATCCTCATCGATCTCGGCCTGCCGGTCGGACGCGCCGTCGCCGTGATCCACTTGATCGCATTCGTGCTCGCCGCTGCCGGCGTCGCGGGCTGGGCGCTGCAAGTGCGCGAGCACCACATGTTCTATACCGCCATGGCGGTGTTCGCGCTGTATATTTTCCTGGTTCAGCTGGGGCTGCGGCGGGTCGCCGCGCGCGCTGCCGCAACTGCCGACATACACAAAATTTCACAATTGCGCGGCGACTGAGTCGCTGCCCGCAACAGTGCGTATACTAAAATTGTTCGCCTTGATATTGCAATGCAAGCGAAGCAAGAGAATCAGGAATTGATGCGCAAACGTGGACACCTGAAACCGGCGCCGCTCCTGGCCCTGGCGGGCATGGCGGCGCTGGCCTCGACCGCCTGGGCGCAACAGCCGCGGCCCGATGCGCCGCCCGGGCCGGTCGAGCCCGCCCTGCCCTATTCGCCTTCTGCCGCGGCGGCAGCGCAAAGCGGGCCGGCACAAACGGGCGGCATCGCGCTCAAGCTCATGGGTGCGCTCGTGACCGTGCATCCGTCGATCAAGGTGGACACGCGCCACGATGACAACATTTACCTCACCCCGAATAACCGCGCCTCCGACCAGATCCTGGTACTGACCCCGGCGCTGAGCCTGGAGGCAAGGCAGGCAAACAATACGTTCAGCCTGCGCCTGAGCACGACCCTGGCTCAGTATCAGAAAAACACGACAGAAAATTACTCCAGCTACAACGTCGGCGGGGTGGCGAATCTGGACCTGGGCGAGCGGCTGCGCGCAAACCTGAGCGCCGATTATCTCGACGGCATCGACCCGCGCGGCTCCACCAACAATCCGCTGTCGCCCACGCCCGATCGTTACCACCAGGTCCAGGGGCGGGGCGTCTTGTCCTATGGCGCGCGCGGCGCCAAGGGGCGCATCGATTTCGAACTCGGGCAGCTGCGGCGCAATTACTACAACAACCGCGCGATCACCGCGGCCGAGGACCGCGTTGTCGGCGACATCGGCGCCACCTTCAACTGGCGCATCGAACCCAAGACCACGCTTCTGCTCCAGGGCAAGCACAGCAGGGTGGACTACACGCTTGCCACCTCCACGCTGGGCAGCACCGAAGACTCTTTGCTCGCCGGCGCGATCTGGGAAGCAACGGCGAAGACCAAGGCCACATTCAGGATCGGCATGGTGAAGAAAAACTTCGACGACCCCGCGCGAGCCAGTTCCACCAGCCCCAGTTGGACCGGCGAAGTGGACTGGAGCCCGCACACGTATTCGCATGTCGCGCTGAGCCTCAACCGCGCGCCGGCCGAAACCACCGGCGGCGTGGGCAATTTCATCGACCGCACCAACACCGGGCTGCGCTGGACGCACGACTGGTCCAGCCGCTTCACCACTGTAACCTCGGCTTCCTACGCGACCGACGCCTATCAAGGCGCGGCGCGCACCGACAACACCCAGACCTACGGCATCAATGCGAATTTCAAAATGCGGCGCTGGCTCAGTCTCGGCGGCGATTATGCGCATAGCAATCGCCGCTCCGATGACCGCAATTTCGATTACCAACGCAATGTTTTCATGCTGTTTTTGAATGCGGCGCTCTGATAGAATCGCTCATCCGTTGGAACCGATGCCGGCCCGCAGGTACTAAGCGTAGCGGGCTGTTTCGGCATGAGCGAAACCGCCCCCGGATTAGGGGAGTTTGAGGGCGTAAGCCCCGAAGGACTGGGTCCCTCTCACTTTGAAATAGGCTAACTA
>JAJYMF010000318.1 GCA_021787175.1 Pseudomonadota bacterium
TGAGACTCATGCGACTCTGCGAGGTCGCGGTACTTGCAGCCGTCGCATTCCATCATGTGCTCGGCGCGCGCGGTTCCGTCCGCGCGCGCCGCGCGCACCCGTTCATCCAGCAGGCCGAAAATTTCCTGCTCGAAACCGAAATAGCCGCCGAGTCCGAAGCGCAGCAGCGGATACTGCTGGCGCAGGTGGACAATCTGGCGCTGGATGCGCTCGATCAAGGTTCCGGTAAACAGGTAATAAGGCAGCACAACGACCTGGGTCATGCCGATGCGGCTGTGCCGTTGCACCACGGTTTCGAGGCGCGGATGGGTGATGCCGGTGAAGGCGATGTCTACCAGTTCATGGCCGGTCTCTTCATGCAACCAGCGCGCCATCTTGGCTACTTCGCCGTTCGCCACCCGGTCGGATGAACCGCGACCGAGCAGGATCACGCCCGTGGTCTTCGGGTCGGGCGCGTCCAGCGCCAGCATCGCGCATCTGAGGGTGCGTTCCAGAATATGCAAAACCGGCTCGACCGCGCCCAGATGTCGCGCGTACACAAACTCGGTGTCGGGATGCCGCAGCCGGGCAGCGGCGATATGCGCCGGGATTTCCATTTTCGCGTGGCCGGCGGCGTTCAGGATCAAGGGCACAACGATAACGCGCCGCACGTCCTGCGCCGCCCGGGTCAGGCCGGCGTCGAGCAGCGGTTCGGCGAACTCGATAAAGCAAACTTCGATGCGCCACGCCGGCTGTCGTTCGCGCCACAACTGCACGAATTGCTCGATTTCGCGATTGCCGTTGGCGGCGCGCGAACCATGGCCTACCAGCAGAATGGTCTCACTCATGCTTCTCTCCTTCCACTCGGACGGCGCGACGGAAACGGTGCGTAAATGCCGCGTCGTACAGCTTTGATTTTTTGAGCGTCGGCCACTGGCGCGCGCCCAGGGTGGGGCTGATGATAATCATGGCCTGACTCGTGACCTTCTCCGCGCGGCACTTGTCGCGGATATCGGCGAGCGTGCCACGGATGATTTTCTCCTCGTCCGGCCAGCTGGCCTTGTGCACCACCAGCACCGGCGCGTCCGCGGGCCAACCGGCGGCGAGCAGTTCCTCCTTCACCTTATGCAGCAGGGTGATGGAGAGAAACACGCACAGCGTGCAGTGATGCTGCGCGAGCTCCTGCAGCGATTCGCCCTCCGGCATCGGCGTGCGGCCCTCGATGCGCGTGAGGATCACGGTTTGCGTGACTTCCGGCAGCGTGAGGCTTTCTACCGCGGCGGCGGCCGAGGCCATGGCCGAGGAAACGCCTGGCACCACACCAACCTCGACTCCCGCGGCATCCAGCGGTTGCACCATCTCGATCAGCGCGCCGTAGAGCGTCGGATCGCCGGTCTGCAGGCGCACCACGGTCTCGTGCCCGGCGGCCTTCTCGATGAGCCACGCCGAAATTTGCTCCAGGGCCATGTCCTTGGAATCGGCGATCTCGCAGCCCGCCGGCGCCCAGCGCATAGTCGCCGTTGACACGAGCGAACCGGCGTACAGGATGGCGCCGGCGCGCGCGATCAGATCGCGGCCCTTGACCGTGATCAGTTCCGGATCGCCCGGGCCCGCACCCACGAACCATACCTTGCCCATGCGCGGCCTTACGCGAGCTTGAGCCCGTCCACCGCGAAGCAGAAGCGCACCCACGGCCGGTGCTCGTAGCGCTTGAGCAGCCGCAACGTTGCGTAGGTGAACAGCGGCTCGATCGCGACCACTGCGAGATACGACGCGGCGAACGCCGCCCAGGCGGCGAACGGCGTGACCACGTCGCTCGCGAGCAGCCAGAAACCGACCATGGTCGTGACGCCGCCGTAGTACGCCGCATCGAGTTTCAGGATCGTGCGCCACCGGATGTGATGGTCATTCGTCGTTTCGCGCAGCCTGCGGCCGAGGGTGTAATGCACTGCGACCAGCGGCAGGATCAGCGACAGCGCGTTGACGGCCAGGTGCGCGAGGTCCGCCGGTTCGAACAGCAGGCCCTGCAACAGCAGCCCGAGGGCGAAGCCGAACAGCGTCGGCAGGAAGCCGAGCGTGAGATACATCGCCATGGCGCCGACGAAATGCAGTTCAGAGGGCCCGACGTTCACATGGAAGCTCTGCATGAACACGGAGAAAAAGACTGCGGCAAGCAGCGCGCGCATGATCGCGGCCGGCTGCAGCAGCAGGGCCCGTGCGTAGTACGCCAGCACGGCTACGGCGCCGGCATTGGCCAGCATGATTTTGGTTTGGGCGATAAACCCGGGTTCGATATGCATGACATGCTCCTTGTGTTGTGTGGGTGGACAGGAAATTTGGCGTTTCAGGGTGCGAACAGACGCGCGGCGGCCTCGGGGTTCGACGGAAAATACAGATGCAGGTAGGACGCGTGCAGACGGCCGACGCGGTACACCGCCTCGCTGCGTCCGCGCTGGCGCTTGTCCTCGGTCATGGCGAACGGCGTCAGGGTGGTCTCCATGCGCGAGTGATGAAAGCTGTGCCCATGCAGCGTGCCTTCCGGCAGGGAGACGCTTTGCAGGCCCAGGTTGGCGAACTTGGTCTGCATCACGGCATGTCCTGGCAACACCCCCGCCATGGATGCGTGCCGGCCCTGCGCGTCGGTCAGCGACTCCATCAGATAAAGCATGCCGCCGCACTCGGCGACGATCGGCTTTCCCTGCGCATGGTGGGCATGGATGGCGGCCTTCATGGCGACGTTGGCCGCGAGCGATTCGAGATGCAGTTCGGGATAACCGCCCGGCAGATACAGACTGTCGGCATCGGGCAGGACGGCGTCCGTGAGCGGCGAGAAAAAATCAAGTTCCGCGCCCATGGCGCGCAGCAGATCGAGGTTGGCTCTATAGATGAAGGAGAAGGCCGGATCGCGCGCCACGGCGATGCGGCAGCCGTCGAGGCTTTTCGGGAGGGCCGGCGCCGCTTCCGGCGCGAAGGCCACGGTCTGCGGCAGGCCGGCGATGGCCGCCTGTTCGAGCGCCGCGGCGGCACGTTCAAGGCGCGTATCGATATCGGCAATCTCCTCCGCCTGCACGAGACCGAGGTGGCGGCCCGGAAGCGCCAGCCCGGCATCGCGCGGAAGACCGCCAAGAAAACGCAGGCCAGCAGGCATGCTCTCGGCCAGCATGTCCGCATGGGCGGCGCTGCCCATGCGGTTCGCCAGAACGCCGGCAAAGGGGAGCCCCGCGCGGTAAGTCGCGAGCCCGTGCGCCAAGGCGCCGAAGGTCTGGGCCATGGCGCCGGCATCGATCACGGCGAGAATCGGGATACCGAATTCTCGGGCGAGATCGGCGCTCGAAGGGTTGCCGTCGAAAAGGCCCATCACGCCCTCGATCAGAATAAGATCTGCATCGCCGGCCGCGTCATAGAGCA
>JAJYMF010000190.1 GCA_021787175.1 Pseudomonadota bacterium
GCGCCGTCCGCCAGCGCGGTGCGTCCATCGAGACTCATCGCCAGCTTGACCCGCACCCAAGGGCGGCCGCGTTCGATGCGGCTGAAGAAGCCGCGGTTGAGTTCGCGCGCGGCCTCGCGCATCAGTCCGACGTCGACGGCGATGCCCGCGTCACGCAACATCGCGATGCCGCGTCCGGCCACCCGTGGAAACGGATCCTCCGCCGCGATCACCACCCGCGCCACACCTGCGGCGATCAACGCCTCGGCGCAAGGTGGCGTGCGGCCGTGGTGCGCGCAGGGTTCCAGCGTGACGCAAGCCGTCGCGCCGCGCGCGCGATCGGCTGCATCGCGCAGGGCGAACACTTCCGCATGCGGTTCGCCGGCGCGCTGATGCCAGCCTTCGCCGACGATCGTGTCGCCCTGCGCGATCACGCAGCCGACGCGCGGATTGGGCTGGGTGGTGAACAGTCCGCGTTCGGCCAGACGCAGCGCACGCGCCATGTGCGCGTGGTCGAGTGCCGAGAACACCTCGCCGGCGGTCATGCCCGTCGGCCCGCCGGGAGAGACGGCCGCGAGGGTGCCGACGTCATCCTGGGGTCGGTTTCGTGGCCGGGATCGGCGCGCATGGCAAAAAAATCCGTACCCCCGTTCACGCCTTGCCGCCACGCTTGCCGCTCTCCCCCAGCAGCGGCAATTGCAGGCCCTCCAGCGCGGGCAGGTCACGCTCCAGGCGCTCGATCTCCTCGCGGAAGGCGTGCACGTCCTCGAAGCTTCGATAGACCGATGCGAAGCGCACGTAGGCGACCTGGTCGAGCTTCTTCAGCTCCTGCATCACCAGCTCGCCCACCGCCAGCGCCGGCAGCTCGCGTTCGCCCGACAGACGCACGCCGTGGATCACCGCACGCACCGCGGTGTCGACCGCGTCGCTGGACACCGGCCGCTTCTGCAGCGCGCGCTCGAAGCTGGTGCGCAGCTTGCGCTCGTCGAAGGGCTCGCGGCGGCCGTCGCTCTTGATCACCGCCGGCAGCTTGATCTCGGCGATCTCGAAGGTATTGAAACGCTCGCCGCAGGTCGGACACTCGCGGCGCCGGCGGATGCTGCTGCCGTCCTCGGAAACGCGCGAGTCGATCACGCGGGTGTCGTCGTGCTGGCAGAAAGGGCAGTGCATCAGAAGAGCCGGGACCCGGGACCCGGCCTCTCAGCCATACACCGGAAACCGGCGGCATTGCGCGGTGACCTTGGCGCGCACCGTGGCGATCACATTCTCGTCCGCAGGCGCATCGACGACATCGGCCATCCACTGCGCCAGCTCGATGCAGTCGGCCTCGCGATAGCCGCGCGTAGTCACCGCGGGCGTGCCGATGCGCAGGCCGGAGGTGACGAAGGGCGAGCGCGGATCGTTGGGCACGGCGTTCTTGTTGACGGTGATGTGGGCGCGGCCGAGCGCGGCTTCGGCGTCCTTGCCGGTGACCTCGCGGCCGATCAGGTCGATCAGCATCAGGTGATTCTCGGTGCCGCCGGAGACGATCCGGTAGCCGCGCTGCTGCAGCGTGGCGGCCATGGCCTTGGCGTTTTTCACCACCTGCTGCTGGTAGGTCCTGAACTCGGGTTCCAGCGCTTCCTTGAAGGCCACCGCCTTGGCCGCGATCACGTGCATCAGCGGCCCGCCCTGGATGCCCGG
Organism: Pseudomonadota bacterium; assembly: GCA_021787175.1. Classification (GTDB taxonomy): domain Bacteria; phylum Pseudomonadota; class Gammaproteobacteria; order Xanthomonadales; family Rhodanobacteraceae; genus Metallibacterium. The sequence goes on from JAJYMF010000190.1 coordinate 1,663, forward strand.
AAACACGATCGACTGCAGCTTCTTCTCGATCTCCTCGCCGGCGCCGCTGGCGACGATGATGCCGCCGCGCGGACCGCGCAGGGTCTTGTGCGTGGTCGAGGTGACGACATGCGCATGCGGCAGCGGGCTGGGATAGACGCCGGCGGCGACCAGCCCGGCGACGTGCGCCATGTCGACGAACAGGTAGGCGCCGACCTTCTCGGCGATGGCGCGGAAGCGCGCCCAGTCCATCACCTGCGAGTAGGCGCTGAAACCGGCCACCACCATCTTCGGCTGGTGCTCGATCGCGAGGCGTTCGACCTCGTCGTAATCGACCAGACCGTGCTCGTTGACACCGTACTGCACCGCCTTGAACAGCTTGCCGGAGATGTTGACCTTGGCGCCGTGGGTGAGATGGCCGCCGTGCGCCAGGCTCATGCCGAGGATGGTGTCGCCGGGATTGAGCAGGGCCAGGTACACCGCCTGGTTGGCCTGCGAACCCGAGTGCGGCTGCACGTTGGCGTAGTCGCAGTCGAACAGTTGCTTTGCGCGCTCGATCGCCAGCCGCTCGGCGACGTCCACGAACTCGCAGCCGCCATAGTAGCGCTTGCCGGGATAGCCTTCGGCGTACTTGTTGGTCAGCACGCTGCCCTGCGCCTCGAGCACGCGCGGACTGGCGTAGTTCTCCGAGGCGATCAGCTCGACATGGTCTTCCTGGCGCTGCCGCTCGGCCGCCATCGCCTGCGCCAGTTCGTCGTCGTAACCGGCAATGCGCATGCTGCTGGGGAACATGAGGACCTCGCGCGCGCTGGCCCGGATGCGGGCCGAAGCAAGCGCAAAAGTGTAGCCCAGACGGGGGTTTGCGCCTAGCGAGCCGCGGGCGTCGATGACCCCGTGCCGGGGTCGTCGCGGCCCGTGCGCCATGACAGCGCGGCAGGCAATCGGCGATACTGCGCGGCTTCCCGAACCGCCCATGCGACGGACACGGCCTCGCCGTCCGCCGGTCGCCCCCAGGAGCGAGCATGCAATACATCTACACCATGATCGGCGTCAGCAAGATCGTGCCGCCGAAGCGCGAGATCATCAAGGACATCTCGCTGAGCTTTTTCCCCGGCGCCAAGATCGGCCTGCTGGGCCTCAACGGCTCGGGCAAGTCCACGGTGCTGCGGATCATGGCCGGCATCGATACCGAGTTCAACGGCGAGGCGCGCCCGCAGCCCGACATCAAGATCGGCTACCTCGAACAGGAGCCCAGGCTCGACCCGGACAAGACCGTGCGCGAGGTGGTCGAGGAAGGCGTGTCCGAGGTGCTCGATGCGCAGAAGCAGCTCGAGGCGGTGTACGCCGCCTACGCCGAGGAAGGCGCCGACTTCGACAAGCTGGCCGCCGAGCAGCAGCGTCTGGAGGGCATCCTCGCCGCCGGCGACGCGCACACCATGGAGCGCCAGCTCGAGATCGCCGCCGACGCGCTGCGGCTGCCGCCGTGGGACGCCAGGGTCGGCCAGCTCTCCGGCGGCGAGAAGCGCCGCGTCGCGCTGTGCCGGCTGCTGCTGAGCAAGCCCGACATGCTGCTGCTGGACGAGCCCACCAACCATCTCGACGCCGAGTCGGTGGAATGGCTGGAGCAGTTTCTGAAGAACTTTCCGGGCACCGTCGTCGCGGTGACCCATGATCGCTACTTCCTCGACAATGCCGCAGAGTGGATCCTCGAACTCGACCGCGGCCGCGGCATTCCGTGGAAGGG
>JAJYMF010000107.1 GCA_021787175.1 Pseudomonadota bacterium
GGGGCAGCAATGGCGTACTCAACAAGTACCCGGTGACGTACAACCCGCTTGGGGAGATCTCGGGCTACCCCCGCTACCTGAAGTTGACTGTGGGCGTCAGCTTCTGAGTCCCCGCGCACGCGCCGGCGGGCAATCCGCCGGCGCGCTTCGATTGCGCCTGGCTTGATTGTCCGCGTTGAATCGGCACGCTGCAGTTGTGCAAACTTCCCGAGAGCTGCTCCGATGCCCACGTCACAGTCCGTGAAAAACATCGTCATCGTCGGTGGCGGCACCGCTGGCTGGATGGCGGCAGCGGCCTGCGCCAAGGTTCTGGGGCCGAGCTACGCGGTGCACCTGGTCGAGTCCGAGGAGATCGGCACCATCGGCGTGGGCGAGGCCACGGTGCCGCACCTCAAGCAGTTCAACACGCTGCTGGAGATCGACGAGGTCGAGTTCGTCAAGACCGTCAAGGGCACGTTCAAACTGGGCATCCAGTTCAACGACTGGGGGCGCCTGGGCGACAGTTACATCCACGGTTTCGGCGCGCTGGGCACCAATATCGGCCCGCTGCCGTTCCACCAGTTCTGGATCAAGGCGCAGCAAAAGGGCTGGGCCGGGCCGCTGGTCGATTACTCGATCAACACGGCTGCCGCGGTGCGCGGCAAGTTCATGCCCTCGGCCAGCGACGTACCGGCCAGCTCGCCGCTGGCGGACATCCGCTACGCCTACCACTTCGATGCCAGTCTGTACGCGCGCTACCTGCGCGGCTATGCCGAGGCGCGCGGCGTGCGCCGCACCGAGGGCAAGATCAGGCATGTGCAGCTGCGCGGCGAGGATGGTTACGTCGAATCGGTGACGCTGGAGAACGGCAGCGTCATCGACGGCGACCTGTTCATCGACTGCTCGGGTTTCCGCGGCCTGCTGATCGAACAGGCGCTGCATACCGGCTACATCGATTATTCGCAGTGGCTGCGTTGTGACCGCGCCGTGGCGGTCGGCTGCGAGAAAGTCGGTCCGCCCACGCCGTACACGCGGGTGACCGCGCGCGCGGCCGGCTGGCAGTGGCGCATCCCGCTGCAGCATCGCACCGGCAACGGGCACGTTTACAGCAGCGCGCTGATCAGCGACGACGAGGCCGCGGCCACGTTGCTGGCCAATCTCGACGGCAAGCCGTTGGGCGAGCCGCGCCTGCTGCGCTTCACGCCCGGGATGCGCAAGAAGTTCTGGAACAAGAACGTGGTCGCGCTGGGCCTGGCCAGCGGCTTTCTGGAGCCGCTGGAATCCACCAGCATTTTCCTGATCCAGTCGGGCATCGCGCGCCTGCTCAGCCTGCTGCCGTGGAATGATTTCAGCGAGGTGGTGATCGACGAGTACAACGCCCAGCTCACCTTCGAGATCGAGCGCATCCGCGATTTCCTGATCCTGCACTACCACGCCACGCAGCGCGACGACGCGCCGCTGTGGCGCGAGTGTGCCCGCATGTCGGTGCCCGCGGGTCTGGCGCACAAGATGCGCCTGTTCGCCGACAGCGGGCGGTCTTTCCGCGAGAGTGAGGAGCTCTTCGCGGAACCCAGTTGGGTGGAAGTCATGATCGGGCAGAACATCCTGCCGCGCACCTATCACCCGCTGGTCGACCAGATGCCCGACGATCAGCTCAAGCAGCTCATGCAGGGCGTGGCGCAGGTCATCGAAAGCTGCGCCGGCATGATGCCGTTGCACCAGGCCTTCATCGACCGCCGTTGCACCGCCCCCGGATTGAATCCCTGAGGGTCACGTGCAGTCCATTTCCGGGATGACCCGCCACGCTCGCTCGTCGCTTCAGGGTATGGGGGAGTTCACCCGGCGTGCGATCGGCGTCAGCGTCAGCGTCGGCCGCAGGTGTGCGCACACCTGCGGAACATGGGCAGGGCGGCTGACCGATCGATCGGACACGCTGCGGGCCGCGCGCCCGGTTGGCTGCAGCCCGCGACGGAGTATCGTCGGTACCGCGGGGCAGTGCGGGCAGTCGGTCGGTCTGCTCGCGGTTCTGGCGCTGATGCTCGCGCTGGATGGCTGCGGCGGCGGCTCCGGCCCGTCCCCGACGAGTTCGAATCCGGGCAGCGGCAATCCCGGTACGTCCGCGCTGGTGCTCTCGGCGATGCCCTCCAGCCTTTCGGTACCGGCCGGCGGATCGGCTGCCTTCACGCTCGGCGTCAGCCCGGCGTCAGCCAGCCCGGTGACGCTGACCCTGGTCAACGCCCCCGCGGGCGTGCAGCTGACGGCGGGCGCGGGCACGACGGCGGGTTCGGGGCAGCAGAACGAAGTGCTCGACGTCGCGGCAACGACGGCAACCGGCACCTATGCGCTGACGCTGAGCGGCAGCAGCGGCAACGCGACGGCGACCACCGGACTGATGCTGCTGGTGGAGCCCGTGCTGCCGGCGTCGCTCGCACAGCTGGAGCAAAGCACCTTCGAGTACTTCTGGAACACCACCAATCCGGCCAACGGGCTGGCACCCGATCACTATCCGGGATCGCCCTACGCCAGCATCGCCGCCACCGGCTTTGCGCTGACCGCCTACCCGATCGGCGTCGAGCACGACTGGATCACGCGCCAGCAAGCCGAACAGCGCGTGCTGACCACATTGCAGTTCCTGGGCAATGCGCCGCAGGGGCCGGCCGCGAGCGGCGAGAGCGGGTATCAGGGTTTCTTCTATCACTTCCTCGACATGAACACCGGCCAGCGCTGGCCGGGATCGGAGCTGTCCTCGATCGATACCGCGCTGCTGATGGCGGGCGTGCTGTCCGACGAGAGTTACTTCAACCAGAACAATAGCAGCGAGAATCAGATCCGCGCGCTGGCCGATCAGCTCTACCGCAACGTCAACTGGACCTGGATGCAGCCGGCCGCGCCGACGATCAGCCTGGGCTGGCAGCCGGAATCGGGCTATCTGCCCTACAACTGGCAGGGCTACAACGAGGCGATGATCCTGTATATCGAGGCACTGGGCTCGCCCACCCATCCGGTATCGGCCAGCGCATGGACGGCGTGGACGGCGACCTATCCGAACACCTGGGGCAATTATTACGGGCGCCAGCAGCTCGGCTTCGCGCCGCTGTTCGGGCACCAGTACTCGCAGGCGTGGATCGATTTTCGCGGCATCCAGGATGCCTTCATGCGCGGGGTGGGCAGCGACTATTTCATCAACAGCAGCCTGGCCACCGAATCGCAGCGCGACTACGCCATCGCCAATCCGGGTCAGTGGACCGGTTACGGCAACGACCTGTGGGGGCTGACCGCCTGCGACGGACCGGGCGGTTTCACGCTGACCGACGGCAGCGGCCGGCAGCGCACCTTCTACGGCTACGCCGCGCGCGGCGCCGCCATCACCGGCACGTT
>JAJYMF010000180.1 GCA_021787175.1 Pseudomonadota bacterium
CCTCCTGCATCGCCGAGCAGCGCACGGTCGAGACCCTGCGCGACGGCAAGCCGGCGACGCCGTTCCTGAAGTTCGGCGACGTGGTGCGGATCGAGGTACTGGACGCGGCCGGGCACAGCATGTTCGGGGCGATCGAGCAGACGGTGGCACGCGCGGGCTGAGCCGCCGCGCGTTCAACGGCGGTGCGGCGCCTGTCGCGTCTCGCCCGGGCAGCGGGCGGTCATGACCACTGCGTGGGCGCCGCGCCGCGCTGCGGGTGCTGCATGCGTACCACGCAGAAGCGCTGGCCGGTGGGCGCCTGCAGCACCACCCAGCGGCCGTCGCGCGGACGCGCCACTTCGCGCGCGCCCAGCGCCGTCAGGCGCGCGACCTCGGCCTCGATATCGTCGGTTTCGATGTCCAGGTGCACGCGCGATTCATGCTCGACTTTTTGCACTTCGATGTGCAGATCGCCCGGACCTGCGGCCAGGCGCGCATAGCGGTCCTCGCCGCCCTCGTCCGCATCGGCGATGGCAATGCCCAGCGCCGCGCTCCAGAACGCTGCGGCGGCCCCGAGGTCGCCGGTCCTGCAGTCGATGATGAAGCCGGCAAGGCGGCTGTGGTGGGCCATCGCGGCACTCCGGCAAGGACCGGCGCCGCGATCATGCCACGCGTGCCGCGCTCAGTGCGGCAGCGCCAGGTCGTCGATGACCGCCTTGAGGAAGCGCGCGGCCTCGCCGCCGGTGGCGGCGCGGTGGTCGAAGGTCAGCGACAGCGGCATCACGCGGTGCGCCTCGAAGCCGCCCAGCACCGGCACGGTGGCGTGGTGCAGCTTGCCGGCGCCGAGGATGGCGACGCACGGCGGCACCACCACCGGCGTGGCGTAGCGGCCGGCGAACATGCCGAAGTTGGACAGCATGATGGTGTAGCCGGTGAGTTCCGAGGGCGCGATGGACCGGTCCATCACCTCGGCGCGCGCGCGGTTGACCGCGGCGCGCAGGCCGGCGGCGTCGAGCCGGTCGGCGTTGCGCAGCGCGGGCACGAACAGGCCGTCTTCGGTGTCCACCGCCAGGCCGATATCGACATGCGGATGCAGCGTGCGGGTGAGATTCTGCCCGTCGAACCAGGCATTGAGCGCGGGCACGGTCTTGCACGCCGTCACCAGTGCGCGCAGCAGGCGCACGGTGATGTCGTTGCCGGCCTGCCAGGCGTGCAGATCGGCATCGTCCACGATGCTGGTGGCGACGATCTGCGCGTGCGCCTCGGCCATCACCCGCGCCATGGTGCGGCGCATGCCCTTGAGCTGCTCGGGCTGGCCCAGCACGCCGGCGTGCGTGGCGGGTGGGCTGGTGCGCACCGGCTTGCCGGCGGCGGACAGCGCGGTGCGTTGTTCTTCCCTTCTCGCCCCGGGAGAAGGCGCTCGCAGGGCGGATGAGGGTGCCGGTGTCGCGGTGCGTTGCGCCGATGCCGAACCCTCACCCGGCGCCGTGTGCCACCCTCTCCCGGCGGGAGAGGAAACGGCTGCGGCGCTGCCGCTGGCTGCGGCCAGCTTGACGTCGTTCATGGTGACCACGCCGCCGGCGCCGCTGGGCGCGACGCGGGCGAGGTCGACGCCGAGTTTGCGGGCCAGCGCGCGCACCGCGGGTACGGCCTTGGCGCCGCCGACGCTGACGGCCTGTTCGGCATGCACGGCATCGGAGCTTTGCATGGCGCCGACCACGGTGCCGGCATCGCCGCTGGCGGGTTTGGCGCCGCCGCTGCTGATCTCGCCGCCTTCATCCGAGGCCACCACGGTATCGCCGTTGTGCGCGGCCTTGCTGCCCGCGCCGGCGGGAGTGTGGTGGTGGCCGGTGGACTGCGCCTCGGCGCGCTGCGGCAGTTTGGGATCGATCTCGAATTCGGCCAGCACCGCGCCGGTGATGATCACGTCGCCGTTGCCGCCGTGCATCTTCACCAGTTTGCCGGAGTAGGGCGAGGGCACCTCGACCACGGCCTTGGCGGTTTCCATCGACACCAGCGGATCGTCCAGGCGTACCGTGGCGCCTTCCTTCACCAGCCATTCGACGATGGTGGCATCGGGCAGGCCCTCGCCCAGATCGGGCAGGTGGAAAGTTTTGATCTCGGCCATGGCGGGACACCGATAGATGGGAGGTGGGTCAGCCGGCCGCCAGCGTGCGCTTGGCGGCCTCGACGATGCGCTGCACGCTGGGCAGATATTTCATCTCCAGGCGGAACAGCGGGATGTGCGTGTCGTAGCCGGTGACGCGCTCGACCGGGGCGTACAGATCGAACATCGAGTGCTCGGCCAGGCGCGCGGCGATCTCGGCGCCGAAGCCGGCGGTGCGCGGCGCCTCGTGCACGATCACGCAGCGGTGCGTCTTGGCTACCGACTCGGCGATGGTGTCGAAATCCAGCGGCTTGACCGTGGCCAGGTCGATCACCTCGGCGCTGATGCCCTCCTTGGCCAGCGCATCGGCGGCTTCCAGGGTTTCTTTCACCTGCGCGCCCCAGGTCACCAGGGTCACGTCCTGGCCGTCGCGCAGCACGAAGCACACGTCCAGCGGCAGCGCCTCGCCGTCGTCGGGCACTTCTTCCTTGTACTGGCGGTAGATGCGCTTGGGCTCGAAGAACATCACCGGGTCCGGATCGCGGATGGCCGCCAGCAGCAGGCCGTAGGCGCGCGCCGGCGAGGACGGCATCACCACGCGCAGGCCGGGGATGTTGGTGAACAGATGCTCGTTGGCCTCGGAGTGGTGCTCGGGTGCGCGGATGCCGCCGCCCCAGGGCGCGCGGTACACCGCCGGCACGTGCAGCCGGCCGCGGGTGCGCGTGCGCATGCGCGCGGCGTGGCAGGCGATGTGCTCCATCATCGGGTAGATGAAGCCCTCGAACTGCGCCTCGGCGACGGGCTTCATGCCCTGCGCGGCCATGCCCACGGTAAGGCCGGCGATGGTGGTCTCGTCCAGCGGCGTGTCGATGACGCGCTCGGGGCCGAACTTTTGCTGCAGGCCCTGGGTGGCGCGGAACACGCCGCCGTTGACGCCCACGTCCTCGCCCAGCACCACGACCGCGGGATCATGCGCCATCTCCCAGGCCAGCGCCTGGGTCACGGCTTCGATAAGGGTGATCTGTGCCATCGCGTGCTCCTCAGTGTCCCTGCTCGCGGGCGATGGCCAGCTCGCGCTGCCGCGCCAGGTCCACCGGCAACTCGGCATAGGTGTAGTCGAACATCGCCGTCACCGGCTGCGATTTGCTTTCGAGGTAGGCGTTGACCTCGGCATCGACGCGCGCAGCGCACTCGGCTTTCCAGGCCTCCTCTTTTTTCTCGTCCCAAGCCTTGTGCGCTTCCAGGTAGGCGCG
>JAJYMF010000244.1 GCA_021787175.1 Pseudomonadota bacterium
TCCACGACCGGCTCGGCGAAGGCCGACCCCAACAACTACACGCTGACCATCCTGCGCGCCAAGCTCGACGCGGCGCGCAAGCTGGCCGATCGCGCCCAGCAGCAAAAGCAGCAGGACCTGGCCAAGCAGCAGGCCCAGCAACAACAGCAACTGCTCGCCGCGCAGCAGGCCGGGGCCACCCGCCAGGCCGCGGAGGCCGCGCCGAAGCCGGCGGCCGAGGCGGGGCGCCCGGCGCCGGTGCCGGTTCCCGCGGTCGCTGCGCCGAAGCCGGTCGCCGCGCCGGTGGCGGCGGAGAATCGCGATGCGCAGATCACGCGCATGGTGCCGCCGAAATACCCGCTGCAGGCGGCGCGCGACAATCAGCAGGGCTGGGTTGAAGTCGAGTTCACGGTCACTGCAGACGGCAGCGTGTCGAACGCGCGCGTGGTCGACGCCGAACCGCGGCGGGTCTTCGATCGTGCGGCGATCGAGGCGGTCTCGCGCTGGCAGTTCAAGCCGGCACTGATCAACGGCACGCCGACGGCCGTGGTGCTCAAGCGCAAGCTGGAGTTCAAGCTGGGCGGCGGCTGATCGCGGGTCTCGTCAATCCGCATTGCAGAATCGCGCCGGACCGTCGTCCGGCGTCTGCGCAGACGGCGCGAAGGGAAAGCGCGCACATGCCAGGCGCGTCATCGGGCCGAGCCGCGGATGGATTCGTGAGTTTTCAGGCGAGCAGCGCGTGGCGCAGTCGCGCCAGCGCCAGCAGGGTGGTGTCCTGCGCGGCGGCCGGCTCGATGCCCAGCAGGGCACGTACGGCGCGCTCGTGGAGTTCGGCATCGAGGAACGCCGTCAGCAGGCCTGCGGTGTCCAGCAGCTGCAGCAGCGCCAGCGCCCGCACCGTGGTCGGTGCCGCGGCGGCGGCCTGGGCTTCGTGTTCGGCGTTCTGGCGTGCCTGCATCGAGCGCAGCGGGTAGCGCACGCCCAGCGCGGGCAGGCCGCGCACGTTGGGCACGCGATGCAGCAGGTCGCGCCGCGCCAATCCATCGAGGACACGCTGCGACAGCCGGCGAGTGCCCTGTGCGATCCGCCGCAGAGCCTCTGCCGGCGCGTGGCTGCGGGTGCCGAGCTGTTGCAGCGGCTCGGTCAGCAGCGCGTGCGCCGCAGGCATGGTGGATTCGGCCACCAGGCCGCCGTCCGCAGCGGCGTGCAGGCGGTCGAGCGCGATCAGATCAGCCAGCAGGGCGGCCGCAGTCAGGCTTTGCACGTTGACGCCGCGTCGGCGCAGCACCAGCACGCCGCGCCGCGGGTCGAGGCCCAGCAGCAGCAGCGTCTCGGCGATCAACACGGCGTCAGCGCCGGTGACGCATGCGGCGGCGGGGCGGCGCGGGACGCGCGTGCAGGCCGGCCCAGTCTTCGTGCGGCAGATTGAGCAGGCGGTCGAGCAGCATCGGCATCAGGCCGGCCGGCGTCGGGCTGTCGCTGTTCCACAGGATCACCATGCCGATGCCGTAGCGCGGCAGAAAGCCGATCATCGCGCGATAACCCTGCACTGCGCCAGCGTGAAAGATCAGGGTATCGCCGGCGTAGTCGTAGACCCGCCAGCCCAGCGCGTACTGCGCGTTCCTCAGCCGTGCGCGCCGCCACGGCGTCGCCCAGCGCTCGCTGGGCGTTTCCACCAGCGGGGTGTGCAGGGTCGCCAGCAGCTGCGGCGACAGCACGCCGGGGCGATAGCCCATCTGCGCGATCAGCCACTTCTCCATGTCGTCGAGGCTGGCGTTGACGCCCGCCGCGGGCGGCACGCGATAGAAGGCCTCCTTCGGCAGGAAGGGCACCCAATGATCGCCGCGGCGATAGTGCGGGCGCGCCCAGCTGGCGCTGTGCTCGAGCGCGTCGCGGCCGTAGGTCGCGGTCTTCATGCCCAGCGGCAGGAACAGGCGTTTCTCGACCTGGTGATAGAAGAAGTCGCCGGTCGCCGCGTACACCACGTCACCGATCAGGGCGAATGCGATGTTCTGGTAGCTGTAGCAGGCGCCGACCGGGCAGATCATGTCCACCTCGTCCAGCTTGCGCGCCAGTTCCTGATAGGGCTGATTGTCCTCGAGCAGATTGTCGTAGGTGTTGCGCGGCAGGCCGCTGCGCTGGCTGAGAATGTCGGCGACGGTGGCTTCGCGCGCGTCCTCGGCATTCTTCAGCATGAAAAACGGCACCGTCTGACTGATGCGCGTGTCCCATTTGAGCAGGCCGTCCTGCACCAGCAGACCGGTCAGCGCGCTGGCGAACGCCTTCGACAGCGAGGCCAGGCGGAACACGGTATCGGGGGTGACCTTGGCGCCGGTGGTGCTGTCGGCGTAGCCGAGCGTGCGCTGATAGCGCACTTTGCCGTCCACCACGATCGCGGTGGCGAGGCCGGCGACGTCGTTCTTGGCGGCGATCTCGTCGAGCCAGCGGTTGTAATCGGCGATCGCCGTGCTGACGCGCGCGGCGGGCAGCACATCGCGGCGCGGCAGCAGCGGGGCGGCCGCCGGCGCGCGTGCAGCGGGAATGGTTTCCGGCGGCGGTCGCGTCTCGGCGGCGGTCGCGGAAAACATCGTGAACAACGCAAGCAGCAGCACCGGCATGCGTGCGGGACGGCTGCTATGCTCGCGCGGCGGCGATGGGCCGTCGCGTCGAGTGCGGGAGGGTGTGGACATGGCCACGATCATCGTGCTGATCGTCATCATTGCGATTGTCTTGTACTTCGTCGGTATCTACAACGGACTCGTGACCGCGCGTAACGGCTACAAGAACGCCTTCGCGCAGATCGACGTGCAGCTGACGCGCCGCCACGACCTGATCCCGAACCTGGTCGAGGTCGCCAAGGGCTACATCGCCCACGAGCGCGGCACCCTGGAAGCGGTGACCCAGGCGCGCACCGCGGCGGTCAACGGCCTGGCCGGCGCCAAGGCGCAGCCGGGCGATCCGCAGGCCATGCAGCAGCTGGCCGGCAGCGAGAACCAGCTGACCCAGGCGGTCGGCCGCCTGTTCGCGGTGGCCGAGGCCTACCCGGACCTCAAGGCCAACCAGAACATGATGCAGCTGTCGGAGGAGCTCAGCTCCACCGAGAACCGCGTCGCCTTCGCGCGCCAGGCCTACAACGACAGCGTGATGAACTACAACAACCGCTGCCAGGTGTTTCCGTCGTCGTTCGTCGCCAACAGTTTCGGCTTCCAGCCGGCGCAGCCGCTGGAGATGGACGATCCGGCCAAGCGCGAGGCGCCCAAGGTGTCGTTCAGCTGACGCCCGCGGGAGCAAGCCGTGGATTTCTTCGCGCATCAGGAAAACGCGCGCCGGCACACCCGGCGCATGGTGGTGCTGTTCGTG
>JAJYMF010000005.1 GCA_021787175.1 Pseudomonadota bacterium
CCATCGTTATCCAGCGTCGGACGCCCACCCTCCGCCTCAACGCGCGCCCGCCGCCGCCGGCGCTCCCGTCCCGCCGCGCATCGGCGCCGGCGAAGCGGCCGGCCGCCAATAGCCGCGCACGCTCAACATCGCCGCCATGAACAGCGTCGCGCATCCGAACGTCACCCACATCCAGGCGGACCAGCCGTAATGCTTGCTCACATACGGCACCAGAATTCCGGTCGCGGCGATCCAGACCCGGAAGACCATCTGGAAAAACGACCATCCCGTCGCCTGCAAAGCCGGCGAGATATCCTCCAGCAATTCGGAGAACTGCGCCGTCCACGGAATATACGCCGACGCCGTCAGCGCGCCCATCACCAGCACCACGAGGTCAAGCTGGCGCGGCGACAGCGGATGGTTGAAAGTCGGAATCCACCATGCGAGTCCGATCAAAACCAGCACAGTCAGCGCCAGCGACAACGCCTTGCGCATCCCCAGCCAGTCGGAAAGATAACCGGCCGGCACCAGCATCATGCCATTGAACAGCCAGAACTTCGATGCCGCGCTGGTCGCCGTCGCCGCGTCGTATTTATACGTCTCCGCGAACATCTCCGAGCCGAAATTCTGCACGGTAAGCGCGATGCTCAAAAAGGCTACCGCGCCGATCGTCAACGCCCAAACTGACCAATGGCTCAGCAGCTCCGCGAACGCCTGGGTGGCGCTGCCTGGCGCCGCCTGCGCCGGTCCCTGCTCGATCTCGCCCGATTCATACGCGGCCCCGGTCTGTTCGCTCTCGATCACCATCAGGCGCAGATTCGGCGCAAGGTCCTTCAGGAAGAAAAAGACCGGAATATAGATCGCGACGGCGAGCAATCCCATGATCCAGATTTGCGATTGCCAGGTGTGAAAATAAGGGAGCGTCACGCCGGGCACGAAGTTCCACAGGAACTGGCAGGCCACCGCGCCGAGCGTGAGCAAGCCGAAGGCGACGCCGCGGCTCACGCGCGGCGACATGTCGCGCGTCAGTCCGCCCAGCGCGCCCCACGACAGGCCCGCGACGATATTCATCAGGCCGCGGACGATCACGAACGACCAGAACCCCGTCATCAGCAGGTTGGCGAAGGTCAGCACGATCATCGCCAGCAGGCACAGATCGATCACGACCACTCGCCCGTGCCGATCCGCCAGCGGCCCGCCATACATCGCGGACGCACCCGACAGGAAAACCGCGAAGGCCAGAAAATAACCGAACTGCGACAATGAGAAATGCAGCGCGGGCAGCCACAGCGGCAGCAGCGAAAAGCCGAACTCGTAAAACGAGACCACCGTCGCCATCACCGTCAGAATCAGCATCCACCAGCGACGCATCCCGGTCGGATAGGCGTCGAGAGTGCGATTGGCGGCGAAATACGCGCTCAATCCACGAGGTTCGGTGCGCTCCGTGTTTGCCATAAGAGCCTGTCCCCTTGCCGCTCCAGCAAATCCGTTAGCGTTTGATCCGGATGATTCCCGGACTCGGCGGGATTTTGCGGGCTGTTTCCCCTCAAGCCGCAATACCTCGCCCATCTGCGCCGTGCCTGCCCTGACTCAAGCTGCCATCCGGCTATGAACCTTTACGCGGTGGAATGTCAAGCGCCGCGCGCGCCGACGGCGGTCAAGCGGCGTCGAGCGGCGCGCCTTCCGGCCCGATTTTGTCGAAAGCGAGACCGGCGAATCGGCTTCCGTCTCCCGCCATCGCCGCCCACACCGACTCAAGCTCGAAGCGTTCCGTCCGGTCCGACAATTCGTTCATCAACGCCGTGAAAATTTCGCCGTCCGTGCGCCATCCGGGCGGCGTTGCGATCGCCCGCTGGATTCGCTGCACTCGCCCCGCATGGTTGGTGAAGGTCCCCTCCTTCTCCGCGAAGGTGGTCGCGGGCAGCGTCACGGCCGCCCGGTCGTAACGCGGCCGCATCGCCAGATCCTGCACGATCAGCAAGTCGAGCTTCCCAAGGATCGCGTCGACCCGCTCCTTCTGTCCCACTTCAAGCAGGTCGCCGCCGCATACGTATAGTCCGCGAATCTCGCCCGATTCGCACGCACGCAGCATCGCCTCGAGCCCGTCGTCGTCGCCCGGCGCCAGGCCGAGTTCGCGCACGCCGCGTGCGTTCGCCGCCTTTTCCGCCTTGATCAGGAAATCGTCCTGCCGGCCGCGCGGCACGGCCATCGCGGTCCGCCCCGCGCCGATCGCGCGCAGCATCTCGCCGAAGCGGAAATTTTCTTCGTTGGTCAGATGAGGCGACGCGAACGCGCCGAGCGTGCGCGCCCCGTTGCGCTTGACAAAATCGGCGATCGCGCCCGCCGCGCGCTTGAGCGCCTCGTCCCATCCCGCTTCGGCCGGACCGCCTTCGCCCGCGACCATCGGCGCGCGCAGCCGCGTATTGTCGCCGACGAACTTGTAGTTGAGCCGGCCCGCGTCGCACATCCAGGTGTCGTTGACCTCGTCGTTGCGCCGCGGCGCCAGACGCCAGATTTTGCCGCGCGCCGACGAAATCATGATGTTGCATCCGTTGGAGCACGACGGACAGACGCTCGCCGTATCCTCCAGGAACCAGACCCGCATCCGATGATGAAAGTCCTTGGTTTCGAGCGCGCCCACCGGACACACGTCGGCCACGTTCATTGAATAGTCGTTGTCGAGCCGCTTGTCGTAGATATCCAGCACGGATTTGTCGCCGTGGCTGAAGACGAACAATTCATTGCTCTTGCTGATTTCGCGGCAGAAACGCACGCAGCGGCGGCACAGGATGCAGCGCTCCTGATCGAGCAGAATCCGCTCGCCGATATCCAGGCGCTTGCCCCGCTTGCGCCGCGTATCTATCGTGCGCGCATAGCGCGCTCCGAACCGCATCGAGAAATTCTGCAACCAGCATTCGCCGGCCTTGTCGCAAATCGGGCAGTCCAGCGGATGGTTCAGCAGCAGCAGTTCGAGCACGCCCTTGCGGGTCATCTCGACTTCCGGATCGGCGGCGTGCACGACCATTCCGTCGCGCACCTGCGTATTGCACGAGATCTGCAGCTTCGGCATGCCGTCGATTTTGACCTGGCACAGCCGGCAACTGCCGTCGATGCTGAGCTTCGGATGGTAGCAGTAGTGCGGGATGTCGAGGCCGGCATCCAGCATCGCCTGCAGCAGCGTCGCCCCTTCGGGCGCCTCGATTACCTGATTATCGACCGTGACCTTGACGGTCTTGACGGGATTACTCAACTTTGCGTCCGCTTCCGTGAAGGTTCAGGTCCGGCCACGGACGGCCGGGACGTTCCGTTTGCACGCGATGCTGCAGCTTGATCAGCCCGTCGATCACCGCTTCGGGCC
>JAJYMF010000399.1 GCA_021787175.1 Pseudomonadota bacterium
CGCCGCCGAGGAGACCGACCACCTGGCCTGGTGCGGCGAGCGCCTGCGCGAACTCGACAGCCGGCCGAGCCTGCTCAATCCGCTGTGGTACGCCGGCAGCTTCGCGCTGGGCGCCGCCGCCGCCGCGCTCGGCGATCGCATCAGCCTCGGCTTCGTGATCGAGACCGAACGTCAGGTCGAGGCGCATCTGGCCGATCATCTCGCGCGCCTGCCGGCGGACGACGCGCGGTCGCGCGCGATCCTCGCCGCGATGCAGGCCGACGAGGTGCGCCATGCCGACAACGCCCTCGCCCGCGGCGGCATCGCCCTGTTGGCGCCGATCCCGCGCCTGATGCGCGCCGCCTCGGCGCTGATGAAGGCCGCCGCCTACCGCTTCTGATACCCCGTTGCGTTCAATCGATACGATGGGTAGCCCGGATGGAGTCCCATGGGGGGCGGAATCCGGGGCCGTACCCAGCCTGATTCCCGGATTCCGCTGCGCTGCATCCGGGCTACGCGGTTTCCGTGTCTTGATCGCGAACGGGTATGAGGGCGCGCCGCGCCGCCCGCGTGGCATGCTGGGGACTCCATGCGCGGCCGCATTCCCGACAGCTTCATCGATGACCTGCTCGCCCGCGTCGACATCGTCGACGTGATCGAGCGGCGCGTGCCGCTGAAGAAGGCCGGGCGCGAGTGGACCGCACGCTGCCCGTTCCACGACGAGCGCTCGCCGTCGTTCTACGTCAGCCCGGTCAAGCAGTTCTTCCACTGCTTCGGCTGCGGCGCGCACGGCAGCGCGATCAAGTTCCTGATGGACTACGAACGTCTGGAGTTCCTCGACGCCGTCGAGGAGCTGGCGCAGGCGGTCGGCCTGAAGGTGCCGCACGAGAGCGACGATGCGCGTCCACGCGAGGATCGCACCGATCTCTACGGCATCCTCGATGCCGCCGCCGCGTGGTTCCAGCGCGAGCTGCCGAACAGCCCGGCCGCGCAGGCCTACTGCCGCAAGCGCGGACTGGATGCCGAGACCCTGCAGCGCTTCCGCATCGGCTGGGCGCCGGCCGGCTGGGACGGTCTGCTGCGCGCGCTGGGCACGACGTCCGAGCGGCTGGCCCTGCTGGACCAGGCCGGCCTGATCGCCAGCGGCGAGCGCGGCAAGCGCTACGACCGTTTCCGCGAGCGGTTGATGTTCCCGATCCTCGATCGTCGCGGCCGCGTGATCGCGTTCGGCGGGCGGATCATTTCCAGTGCGAATCCTGCGCGCGAGGATCCGCAAGCGGGTGCCCCTGCCCGCACGTCGCAGCAGGGCGACGGCCCCAAGTACCTCAACTCGCCCGAAACGCCGCTGTTTCACAAGGGCCGCGAGCTGTTCGCGCTGTGGCAGGTCAAGCAGGCCAATGTCCGGCTGGCGCGGCTGCTGGTGGTCGAGGGCTACATGGACGTGATCGCGCTGCACCAGCACGGGCTGCCGATCGCGGTCGCCACGCTGGGCACCTCGACCAGCGCCGAGCACGCCGAGCTGCTGTTTCGCGCCGCGCCGGACGTCTATTTCTGCTTCGACGGCGACAAGGCCGGACGCGCGGCCGCGTGGCGCGCGCTGGAATCGGTGCTGCCGCGGCTGCGCGACGGCCGGCAGGCGCTGTTCCTGTTTCTGCCCGAGGGCGAGGATCCCGATTCGCTGGTGCGCAAGGAGGGCAAGGCCGGCTTCGAGCAGCGCCTGCAATCGGCCATGCCGCTGTCGGAATACTTTTTCGAGGAGCTGGGCCGCGACGTCAATCTGACCAGCCTCGATGGTCGCGCACGACTGGCCGAACGTGCGCGGCCGCTGCTGGCGAAATTGCCGGATGGCGCCTTCCGCGACCTGATGCAGCAGGAGCTGAGCCGGCGCACCGGCGTGCGCTCCGCGGCCGGCGTGAACGAGACGGCGCCGCGCACGCTGCCGCGCGCGATCGCCAAACGCAGCCTGGTGCGCGGCGTGATCGCCCTGCTTCTGGCCCAGCCCGGACTCGCCGAGCAGGCCGTGCCGCCGTACCCGTTCGCCGCGCTCAACAAGCCCGGCGTGGACCTGCTGATCGAACTGCTTGAGCTGGCGCGCGCGCGGCCGGGGATCAGCACCGCCAGCCTGCTCGAGCACTTCACCGGACGTCCCGAAGCGGCGGCGCTGCAGAAACTCGCCGTGGTCGAGTTTCCGGCCGACAGCGACAAGCTGCGCGAGGAATTCGCCGATGCCCTGATCCAGCTCGCACGCCAGACCGTTGCCGCCCGCATCAGCGAACTCACCGGCAGACAGGCCGAGTCGGGCCTGAGCGACGCCGAGAAGGCCGAACTGCGCGAACTGCTGGCGGCGAAGGGGCGGCACTGAGAGCCGGCGAGCCCACCCGCCGCGCGGCCCGGGCAAGCCATGGATTCGCGGGGGATCAGGCGATGCTGACCGCCTTGACGTTGACGAATTCGCGGATGCCGAACGCGCCCAGCTCGCGACCGTAGCCGCTGTCTTTGATGCCGCCAAACGGCAGCCGCGGATCGGACACCAACTGCTGATTGACGAACACCGCGCCGGAGTGGATCGCGCTCGTCGCCAGCCGCTCGCCGCGCGCGAGATCGCGGGTGAACACCGCGCCGCCCAGGCCAAATTGGCTGTCGTTGGCGATGCGCACGGCGTCGGCCTCGTCGCGCGCGCCGATCACGCAGGCGACCGGGCCGAACAGTTCCTCGTCGTAGGCCGGCATGCCGGGGCCGACGCCGGTCAGCAGCGTCGGCGGATAGAACCAGCCTCCGCCGGACGGCAGCTCGCCGCCCATCAGGCAGCGCGCGCCGCGGGCGATGCTGGCACGGACCTGCGCGTGCAGCTGCTCGCGCAGGTCGGCGCGCGCCAGCGGCCCGAGCGTGGTGCGCGCGTCCAGCGGATCGCCTGTGCGCTCGCGGCGGATGCGCGCGATCAGCCGGTCGGTGAACGCCTCGCGCACCGCATCGACCACGATGAACCGCTTGGCGGCGATGCAGCTCTGGCCGGCGTTGACGAAGCGGCCGTCGGCGCAGACCTGCACCGCGCGATCGAGATCGGCGTCCTCGAGCACCACATAGGCGTCGCTGCCGCCCAGTTCCAGCACGCATTTCTTCAATGCCGCGCCGGCCTGCGCCGCCACCGCGCGGCCGGCACGCACGCTGCCGGTGAGCGAGACGGCGCGCACCTGCGGATGCGCGATCACCGCGCCGGCCTGGTCGGTGTCGATCACCAGGGTGCGGAACAGGCCTTCGGGAAAGCCGGCGTCGCGCAGGATCTGCTCGATCGACAACGCGCAACCGAGCACGTTGGGCGCGTGCTTGAGCAGACCGGCGTTGCCCGC
>JAJYMF010000321.1 GCA_021787175.1 Pseudomonadota bacterium
GCACCGACCGCGCACTGCTGACCCTGCTGCTGGCCAGCTTCGCCGCCCTGCTGATCGCCGCCGGCGCGCTGTTCGCCTTCGCGGCGCGGCTGTCATGGCGGCTGGGCCGGCTGCGCGACGCCGCCGAGGGTGCGCTGCGGCCCGGCGGACTGGATCTCGCCGGCGGCTTTCCGCTCAGCGACGCCGGCGACGAGCTCGGCGACCTGGCGCGCAGCTTCGAGCGCCTGCTGGGCGCGGTCGGCGGCTACGCCGACTACCTGCGCACGCTGCCGTCGCGGCTGTCGCACGAGCTGCACACGCCGCTGGCGATCGTGCGCTCGTCGCTGGACAACCTCGAACACGCGCAGCTGCCGGCGGCCGCGCAGCCGTATCTGGCGCGCGCCCGCGACGGCGCCGCGCGGCTGGGCGCGATCGTGCGCGCGATGAGCGAGGCCAGCCGCATCGAGCGCGCGGTGGCCGCCGCCGAACCCGAGGACTTCGATCTCGCGCAGGTGGTGCGCGGCTGCGCCGAGGCGCACGCCGAGCTGGCCGCGCCGCGGCGCGTGGAGCTCGACCTGCCGGCGGAGCCCTTGCCGCTGCATGGCGCGCCGGAACTGATCGCGCAGGCGCTGGACAAGCTGCTCGACAACGCGCGTTCGTTCACGCCGGCCGACGGCTGGATCCGCGTCAGCCTGCGCGCGCTGCCCGATGGTGCCGCGATCGAGGTGGCCAATGCCGGCCCGCCGCTGCCGCAGGCGATGCAGGGCCGGCTGTTCGAGGCGCTGGTCAGCGTGCGCGCCGGTGCGCGGCCGGACGAGGCGCCGCATCTCGGCCTCGGCCTGACGATCGTGCGCCTGGTCGCGGCGCTGCACGGCGGCGAAGCCGCGGCGCACAACCTCGACGGTGGCGACGGCGTCGCCTTCCGCCTGACCCTGCGCGGCATGCCGCGGCGCGCGCTGGGCGCCGGCGCCGCGGATTGATCGCGATCACTGCCTTGCCCTGCTATCGTCTCCGGCCTCTTCGCCGGCGAGCCGCATCGTGATCAGCAAGGACGAATTCGACGCCCTGGCCCGTGCCGGACACACCCGCATTCCGCTGGCGCGCGAGGTGTTCTCCGATCTCGACACGCCGTTGTCGGTGTACCTGAAGCTGGCCGACGGCCCGTACACCTTCCTGTTCGAATCGGTCGAGGGCGGCGCGACCTGGGGCCGCCATTCGATCATCGGCCTGCCGGCCAGACGCGTGTATCGCCTGCGCGGGCATGAACTCGAAGTGGAGGACGCGGGCGAGGTCACCGAGCGCCGCCATCTCGACGATCCGCTCGCGGAGATCGAGAAACTCCGCCGGCAGTACGACGTGCCGCGCCTGCCGGCACTACCGGCCTTCAGCGGCGGCCTGGTCGGCTACTTCGGCTTCGAGACCGTCGGCTACATCGAGCCGCGGCTGGCGCAATGGGATCGCCCCGACGAGCTGGGCACGCCCGACGTGCTGCTGATGCTGGCCGAAGAGATCGCGGTCTTCGACAATCTCAAGGGCCGCCTGTACCTGATCGTGCACGCCGACCCGACGCAGCCGCAGGCTTACGCCGCGGCGCAGCGGCGGCTCGACGCCCTGGTCCATCGGCTGCGCCAGGGCGGCGCGGCGTACCCGCCCCGCACGCCGCCCACCGCGCTGGACGAGGGCGATTTCAAATCCTCGTTCACCAAGGCCGGGTTCGAGGCGATGGTGGAGAAGGCGAAGGAATACATCCGCGCCGGCGACATCTTCCAGGTGGTGCCGTCGCAGCGGCTCAGCGTGGGCTTCAACGCGCGCCCGGTGGACGTGTACCGCGCGCTGCGCGCGTTGAACCCGTCGCCGTACATGTACTTCGTCGATCTCGGCGACACCCAGATCGTCGGCTCCTCGCCGGAGATCCTGGCGCGGCTGAAGGACGGCAAGGTGGTGGTGCGCCCGCTCGCCGGCACGCGCCGGCGCGGCGCCACCGACGCGGAGGATCAGGCGCTGGAAGCCGAGCTGCTGGCCGACCCCAAGGAGCGCGCCGAGCACGTGATGCTGATCGACCTGGGCCGCAACGACATCGGCCGCATCAGCGTCACCGGCAGCGTCGAGGTCAGCGAGTCGTTCGCGATCGAGCGCTACTCGCACGTGATGCACATCGTCTCGCAGGTGCAGGGCACGACACGACCGGGCCTCGGCTACATGGACGTGCTGCGGGCCACCTTCCCCGCCGGCACGCTGAGCGGCGCACCCAAGATTCGCGCGATCGAGATCATCCAGGAACTGGAGCCGGTCAAGCGCAACATCTATGCCGGCGCGATCGGCTGGATCGGCTGGTGGGGCGACGCCGACACCGCGATCGCGATCCGCACCGCGGTGATCCAGAACGGCCGCCTGCACGTGCAGGCCGGCGCCGGCATCGTCTACGACTCCGACCCCGCCGCCGAGTGGGAGGAGACGATGAGCAAGGGACGCGCCCTGTTTCGCGCCGTGGCCCAGGCCGCCGCGGGGCTGTAGCCCCGGCTCAGCGCGCGCACTCGACGCGATTGCGGCCGTTGCGCTTGGCGGCGGCCAGCGCGGCATCGGCGCGCGCCAGCAGGGCTTCCAGCGTGGTCTCGTCGCGGCGCACCGCCACGCCGACGCTGATGCTCAGCGCCGTCGCCGCGCCGCGGCAGGCGGCCACCGCCGCGCGCAGGCGTTCGGCGGTGGCGCAGGCGCTTTCCTCGTCAGCACCCGGCAGCAGGATCGCGAACTCCTCGCCGCCGATGCGGCCGACCACGTCGCTGGGGCGCAGGTGCTGGCGCAAGGTGTCGCCGATGATGCCCAGCGCGACGTCGCCGGCGGCGTGGCTGTGCTGGTCGTTGAGGCGCTTGAAGTGGTCGGCATCGATATACAGCGCCGCCAGCGCGCCGCCGGTGGCGCGGCTGGCCTCGAGCAGCGCGCGCGCCTGCTCGAGAAAGCGCTGACGGCTGGCCAGCCCGGTCAGCCCGTCGACGAAGGCCAGCTGGCGCAGCCGCTGCTCCAGCTGGTAGTGGTCCGACACCAGACGCACCAGATGGCCGTACAGTACGCTCGACACCGCCGCGGCCACCACCATGTAGGTGACGTACTGGACCAGCGCCCAATCGCCGAGCGGGCTCAGCCACAATATCGGCAGCGGCCCGAGCAGGCAGCTCAGCAAAATAGCGACGATGAAATCGCGGCGATACATCCAGATCGGACTCGCGGCGATCGGCACGATGATGTACGCGGGCAGGATCCAGATCGCACCCTGCGGACGCGTGTAGCCGTTGACGAAGATGCCGATCTGCAGCAGCGCCACCACCAACAGCCCCATCAGTCCCA
>JAJYMF010000121.1 GCA_021787175.1 Pseudomonadota bacterium
CGCGCCTGGATCACAGCCGAGGTCGGTGGCCAGACCCGTGCACATCGCTGCGGCGTGCGGCGCGATCTTCGGCCGTTCGCAGATCACCGTGATGTCGGCGTTGCCCAGCCGATGACCGCGTGCATCGAGCATGGCCACGACCTCGCGCAGCAGGACGCGACTGTCGACGCCCTTCCAGCGCGCGTCGCCGGGCGGGAAGTGTCGGCCGATGTCGCCCAGCGCGAGTGCGCCGAGCAGGGCGTCGCACAGCGCGTGGATCACCACGTCGCCGTCGGAGTGCGCGATCACGCCGTGATCGTGGGCGATGCGCACACCGCCCAGCATCACGTGATCACCGGACCCGAACGCGTGGACGTCGAAACCCTGGCCGATGCGGATATTCATGCTGAGACCCTCTGCACGAGCGGCGGATGTGCCCGGATGGCGACGATCATGCCTGCGGATCGTGCTGCCGGGCCAACCAGCAGGCCGCGTAGGCCAGGTCGGCGGGCGTGGTGATCTTGAGGTTGTCGTCGCTGCCCTCGACCAGCCGCGGATGCAGCCCGATGCGTTCCAGCGCCATCGCCTCGTCGGTCACCGCGATGCCCTGCAGGACGGCTTCCTGCAGGGCGCGCTCGAGATCGCCGCGTCGCGCCAACTGCGGCGTCAGCGCACGCCACAATCCGGCACGCGGCACGGTCGCGGCGGCACTGCCATCGTCATCGGCGCGCTTGAGCGTGTCGCGCACCGGCGCGGCCAGGATCGCGCCGACCGCGTCGCCAATGCCGAGGTCGATCAGCCGACCCAGATCGTCGGCACGCAACAGCGGCCGGGCGGCGTCGTGCACCAGCACCGCAGCATCCGCGGCGACGGAATCCGGCAGGGCGCGCAACCCGGCCAGCACCGAAGCTGCGCGTTCGCTGCCGCCGATGGCCGTAAGCACGGGCTTGCCGGCGATCGCGGTCAGGCCCGGCCAGCGACGATCGTCGGCCGCCAGCACCACCATCAGCCCGGCCACGCGCGGATGCGCGGCCAGGCGCTCCAGCGTGTGCAGCAGCAGCGGGCGCCCGAGCAGGTCGGCGTACTGCTTGGGCCGCTCGCCGCCGAAACGCGTGCCGCGTCCGGCCGCCGGCACGATGCACCAGAGCGCGTCAGCCGCCATGCGTGCTGGCGGCGGCGGGTGCCGACGCGGCGCGGGGATCGGGATTGACCACCTGATAGAACGTCTCGCCCGGCTTGATCAGACCCAGCTCCGAGCGCGCATGCGCCTCGACGGCCTGATTGCCGTGCTTGAGATCCTCGACCTCGGCACCGAGCGTCTGGTTGCGCTGCAGCAGGCGCAGATTCTCGGCCTGCTGCGCCGTCAGCTGGGCGCGCAGCTGGCTGACCTCGCGCATGCCGCCGGCGCCGGTCCACAGACGCAGCTGCAGCAGGGCCACCAGCACCAGCAGGACGACGGCGATCCAGCGCAGCATGGGGCGGGCCCGTATGCCGCGATCAGCCGGGCAGCGGTCGCTTGAACGCACCGCGCCCGGCATAGCGCGCGGTGGCTCCCAGCTGCTCCTCGATCCGCAGCAGCTGGTTGTACTTGGCGATGCGGTCGCTGCGGCACAGCGAGCCGGTCTTGATCTGCGTCGCCGTGGTCGCCACCGCGATGTCGGCGATGGTGGTGTCTTCGGTCTCGCCGGAGCGGTGCGAAACCACCGCGGCGTAGCCGGCCTGCTCGGCCATCGCGATCGTCTCCAGGGTTTCCGACAGCGTGCCGATCTGGTTGACCTTGATCAGGATGGCATTGGCGATGCCGGCGGCGATGCCCTCGCGGAAGATCGCCGGGTTGGTGCAGAAGATGTCGTCGCCGACCAGCTGCACGCGCTCGCCCAACGCGACCGTCAGCTGCTTCCAGCCGTCGCGGTCGGCCTCGGCCATGCCGTCCTCGATGCTGATGACGGGGTAGCGATCGCACCAGGAGGAAAACAGTCCGACCATGCCCGCGGCATCGAGCTTGCGGCCTTCACCGGCGAGGTCGTACAGACCATCGGCATGGAACTCCGAGGCGGCGGCGTCGAGCCCGAGGAAGACGTCGCGTCCGGCGGTGTAGCCGGCCTTGCCGATCGCCTCGAGAATGGTCTCGATGGCTGCCTCGTTGGACTTGAGGTCAGGCGCGAAACCGCCCTCGTCGCCCACCGCCGTGCCGAGGCCGCGCGCTTTCAGCACCGCCTTCAGCGCGTGGAAGATCTCGGCACCGGCGCGCAGCGCCTCGGAGAAGCTTTCGAAGCCGACCGGCAGGATCATGAACTCCTGCATGTCCACGTTGTTGTCGGCATGCGCGCCGCCGTTGATGATGTTCATCATCGGCACCGGCAGCACGACGTCGCGCGGGCCGGCCAGCGCGCGCCACAGCGGCTGCCGGCGCGAGACCGCGACCGCATGCGCGGCGGCCAGCGACACGCTGAGGATGGCGTTGGCGCCCAGACGTGCCTTGTTCGGCGTGCCGTCCAGCGCGATCAGACGGGCATCCAGCCCGGCCTGGTCGGCGGCATCGAAACCGGTCAGGGTCTTGGCGATCTCGCCGTTGACGTGGGCGACGGCCTTGCGCACGCCCTTGCCGCCGTAGCGCGACTTGTCGCCGTCGCGCAGTTCGACCGCCTCGCGCGTGCCGGTGGAGGCGCCGCTGGGCACCGCCGCGCGGCCGCTGACGCCGTCGCCGAGCGTAACTTCGGCCTCGAGGGTGGGATTGCCGCGAGAGTCGAGGATCTCGCGCGCGTGGATGCTTGCAATCTTGGTCATGGATGTACTCGCAATCGATCGGGATTCAGGCATGTGTCGGGATCCCGCTGAAAGATGAGCGGTTGCACCCGTGGATGGTTCGACAGGCTCGCCACGAACGGATTCAGGAAAGCTGCTCGATGAAGCCCGCGCGCTTGACCGCGCGATCCAGCTCGACCAGGGTTTCGAGCAGCGCGGCCATCTTCGGCAGCGGCCAGGCGTTGGGACCGTCGCTGAGCGCATGGTCCGGGTCGGGATGGGTCTCGGCGAACAGGCCGGCGATGCCGACCGCGACCGCGGCGCGCGCCAGCACCGGCACGAACTCGCGCTGGCCGCCGGACTGCGTGCCCTGCCCGCCCGGCAGCTGCACCGAGTGGGTGGCGTCGAACACCACCGGACAGCCGGTGGCGCGCATCACCGCCAGACTGCGCATGTCGGAGACCAGGTTGTTGTAGCCGAAGCTGGCGCCGCGCTCGCAGACCATGATCTGCGCGTTGCCGACCGCGCGCGCCTTCGCGACCACGTGCGGCATGTCCCAGGGCGCGAGGAACTGGCCCTTCTTGATGTTCACCGGC
>JAJYMF010000278.1 GCA_021787175.1 Pseudomonadota bacterium
CGCCGCTCAAGCCCGTGCCCGCACGCGCCCCGCCCCCACCGGCGAAACCGTCCGCCGCGAGCTGTATTTCTTCAACCTGTTCCGCGTCCTGCAGGCCACCGTCTACGGCGGACTGGCGTTCAGTCCGCTGGCCGTGCAGTGGGTGGTGCTGAGCCAGCCGCTGCTGGCGCGCGTCACCGCCCTGCTCTATCTGCTGTTCGCACTGGTCGCGCTGGCGCAGACGCGGCAGTGGCTGCCGAAGCTGTCGCTGAATGTCGCCATCGCGCTCAGCGTCGACGTGCTGGCGGCGCTGCTGGCGATCCTGTCGATGCACGACGCCCGCACCGGCATCGCCACCATGCTGATCGTCAGCGTCGGCGCCGGCGCGCTGCTGCTGCCGCTGCGGCTGGGCATGTTCTTTGCGGCGCTGGCCGCGCTGGCGCTGCTGGGACACACCTTCGCCGACACCGTCGCCGGCAGCGGCGTCGACCGCGACCTGCTGGAGTCGGGGCTGTTCGGCATCGCCTACTTCGCCATCGCCTGGCTGTCGTTCGCGCTGGGCACGCAGATGCGCGAGACCGAGGCGCTGGCCGAGCAGCGCGGGCTGGATCTGGCCAACCTCGGCCAGGTCAACGACATGATCATCCGCCGCATGAAGACCGGCGTGCTGCTGGTCGACGAGGGCAACCGCATCCATCAGTTCAACGAGTCGGCCTGGCTGCTGCTGGGCAGCCCGTCGGCGGAGCGCCGCGACCTCGGCGCGGTGGCGCCGGAGCTGTCGCGCCGGCTCTACCACTGGCGCACCACCGGCAAGCCCGACGAAACCGCGGTCGCGCTGGCCGAGGGCGTGCCCGAGGTGGTGCCGCGCTTCACGCGTCTTGCCGCCAACGACGATTCGCACGTGCTGATCTTCCTCGACGACACCTCGCTGGTGTCGCGTCGCGCCGAGGAGCTGACGCTGACCTCGCTTGGCCGGCTGTCGGCCTCGATCGCGCACGAGATCCGCAATCCGCTGGCGGCGATCCGCTACTCCGCGCAGTTGCTGGCCGAGTCGGACCAGATTCCCGAAAGCGACATGCGCATGATCGAGATCATCAACAACCACTGCTCGCGGCTCAACGAGATCATCGAGAACATCCTGCAGCTGTCGCGCCGCGACCGTTCGCGGCCCGAGGCGATGGACCTCAACGACTGGGTGCTGGGCTTCATCGAGGAATACGCCGAGTCCAACGATCTCGGCGGCGACAGCCTGCGCGCGATCACGCAGCCGCGCACGGTCGAGGCGCTGGCCGACCCGCAGCACCTGCAGCAGGTGGTGTGGAATCTGGTGCAGAACGCGCTGCGCTACGGCCGCCTGCCGGGCGAACCGGCACGGGTGATGCTGATCGCGCGCAATGCCACCGAGGTCGGCCCGCCGCTGCTCGAGGTCGTCGATCGCGGCCCGGGCATCCCGCCCAAGGTGGCGGCGCAGATCTTCGAACCGTTCTTCACCACCCACGAACTCGGCACCGGACTGGGCCTGTATCTGGCCAAGCAGATGGTCGAAGCCAATCAGGGCAGCCTCGAATACGTGCCGATCCCCGGCGGCGGCAGCTGCTTTCGCATTACCCTCGCCGCGCCGGCGCCGCTGCCGGCCGCGTCCGCATGAAACCTTTGCGCGGAGACGGTCGCACGCTACCCTGATCGCGCCCTGACTCCGGATGCCGCGCATGAGCAAGCAGACTGTCCTGGTCATCGACGACGAGCGCGACATCCGCGAGCTGCTGACGATCACCCTCGGCCGCATGAATCTGCTGGTCGAGTCCGCCGGCAGCGTCAGTGACGCCAAACGTCTGCTCGCCGAGCATCGCTACGACCTGTGCTTCACCGACATGCGCCTGCCGGACGGCTCCGGCCAGGAATTGATCGAACTGATCGCGCGCGATCACCCGCAGATGCCGGTCGCGATGATCACCGCCTACGGCAACATGGACGCCGCGGTCAACGCGCTCAAGGCGGGCGCCTTCGACTTCGTCTCCAAGCCGGTCGACATCAACATGCTGCGGCGGCTGGTGCAGACGGCGCTGCGGCTTTCGTCCGAGCGCCGCGACGGCGAGGACGAAGCGGCCGCCGCGCCGTCCATCGAAGCGGCGCCGGGCGCGCAGCGGCTGATCGGCGACTCGCTGGCGATGCAGCAGGTGCGCGCCACCATCGGCAAGCTCGCGCGCAGCCAGGCGCCGGTGTACATCTCCGGCGAGTCGGGCGTCGGCAAGGAGCTGGTCGCGCGGCTGATCCACGAGCAGGGTCCGCGCGCCGGCGGCCCGTTCGTGCCGGTCAACTGCGGCGCCATCCCCTCCGAGCTGATGGAAAGCGAATTCTTCGGCCACAAGAAGGGCAGCTTTACCGGCGCGCAGAATGACAAGGAAGGCCTGTTCCAGACCGCCAACGGCGGCACCCTGTTCCTGGACGAGGTCGCCGACCTGCCGATGCACATGCAGGTCAAGCTGCTGCGCGTGATCCAGGAAAAGGCGGTACGGCCGATCGGCGGCCGCGCCGAAGTGCCGGTGGACGTGCGCATCCTTTCCGCCACCCACAAGGACCTGGCGCGACTGGTCGAGGCCGGCCATTTCCGCCAGGACCTGTTCTACCGCATCAACGTCATCGAACTGCGCGTGCCGCCGCTGCGCGAACGTCGCGAGGACGTGCCCCGGCTGACCGCGCGTATTCTCAGCCGGCTGGCCGAGGACAGCGGCAACCCCGCGCCGCGGCTGCAGCCGCCGGCGCTGAAGGCGCTGCTCGACTATCCGTTTCCGGGCAACGTGCGCGAACTGGAAAACATCCTCGAGCGCGCCGTGGCCCTGTGCGAGAACGGCAGCATCGAGGTCGCCGACCTGATGCTCAACGTGCGCGCCGTCGGCGCGGGCGGCAGTTTGGAAGGCGAGGAGGACGACGGCGACAGCGATTCCGGAAACGGCAACGGCGCCGCGTCCGGTACCGTCGGCCTCGACGACTACATCTCCAACCTCGAGCGCGAAAAGATCATGCAGGCGCTGCAGGAGACCCGCTACAACAAGACCGCGGCCGCCAAGCGCCTGGGCATCACCTTCCGCGCGCTGCGCTACAAGCTGAAGAAGCTCGGCATCGACTGATACCCGTTCGCGATCAGGACACGATAACTGTGTAGCCCGGATGCAGCGCAGCGGAATCCGGGGATGAGCTGCATCGAGCCCCGGATTCCGCCCCCGATGGGGCTCCATCCGGGCTACCCGTCGTCACGCGAAAACGGCGGACGCGATGTGCGCCCGCCGTTGTCTTGCGGCAGCCTGTGGCATGTCTCAGAACGGTATGTCGTCG
>JAJYMF010000156.1 GCA_021787175.1 Pseudomonadota bacterium
GGGCGCCGCGTTCGGCGCGCTCAACGGCGGGCTGGTGCATTACGACCTGCTGATCGTCCAGACCGACCTGCCCAGGGGCGTGGCCCTGATGCTGGCCCTGATCGTCGGCTGGCTGCTGGGTGGCCTGACGGCCTGGATCGGGCTCGGCCTGCGCCAGCGCCGTCGCGCACGGGCGCAGCGCGCCGGAGCCGATTCCGGCGCCGGCGCCGCATGAATCCGCTGACCCTGCTGGTCCTGCTGCTGCCGCTGGCGTACCTGTCAGGCTGGTGGACGGCGCGGCGCTACATCGCGCGCCATTCGGGGGCCCGCGTCAGCGAGCTGTCGTCGAGCTATTTCCGCGGCCTCAACTATCTGCTCAACGAGCAGCCCGACAAGGCGATCGAAGTCTTCCTCAAGCTCGCCGAGCTGAATCGCGACACCGTCGAGACCCACCTCGCGCTGGGCAACCTGTTCCGCCGCCGCGGCGAGGTCGATCGTGCCATCCGCGTCCACCAGCACCTGATCGCGCGGCCCAATTTGTCCGAAGACATGAAGACCATCGCCCTGCTCGAATTGGGCGAGGACTACATGCGCGCGGGCCTGCTCGACCGCGCCGAAACCCTGTTCGCCGATCTGGTGGCGATGAACGCGCACGCGCCCTCCGCGCTGCGCCACCTGATCGGCATCTGCCAGCATGAGCGCGACTGGCACAAGGCCATCGCCTACGCGCGCCGGCTGGAGGAGATGACCGGCGAGCCGCAGGCCCAGCAGACTGCCCATTTCTATTGCGAGCTGGCCGAACGCTCGCATGCGCACGGGGCCCGCGACGAGGCGCGACGCTATCTCGAACAGGCGTTCCTGTGCCAGCCGGATTTCGTCCGCGCGCATTTGCTGGCGGGCCAGTTTCTCGTCGCCGAAGGCCGGTACACCGAAGCGGTCGAGGCGTTCGAGAGCGCGGTGCGCGCCGACGTCGAGTTCGTGCCGGAGATCCTGCCGCCGCTGCTGGACAGCTACGCGCGTTCACAGCAGATGGAGCGCGCCGAGCGTTTTCTGAGCGATGTCATGGCGCGTTATCAGGGCATCTCGCCGGTGCTGGCGCTGGCGCGCATTTACGCCGGCCGCGACGGCGAACGGCAGGCGGTCGATTTCCTGACCCGGCAGTTGCGCCAGCGGCCCTCGGTGCGCGGCCTGATGGCGCTGATCGACGCCACCATCGACCGCAGCGGCGGAGAGGCGCGCGAGAACCTGTTGCTGCTGCGCGGGCTGACCCACACCCTGCTCGAAGGCCAGGCGATGCATCGCTGCAGCCGCTGCGGTTTCGGCGCCAAGGCGCATCACTGGCAGTGTCCCAGCTGCAAGAACTGGGGCACGCTGCGGCCGATCCACGGTGTGGCCAGCGAGTGACGCGGTGATGCCCGCGATCCTGCTCGCCCCGCTGATCGCCGCCGCAGCGGTGGCCGCCGGCATGGCCTATGCGCGCCGGCGAGGCCTGCTCGACACGCCCGGCAGGCGGCGACTGCATCGCGATCCGACTCCGCGCGGAGGCGGCATCGGCATCGTGCTGGCGGCGCTGGCCACGGTGCTGGTTCCGGCGACACGCGGGGCCTGGGGCCTGACACCCGCGCTCGGCCGAGCCTGGCTGATCGGCACCGTGCTGGTGGCGGCGGTCGGTTTTGCCGACGATCACCGCCATCTGCCGGCGCGGCTGCGGCTGTTGGCGCACCTGGCGGCGGCCCTGCTGCTGGCCGCGCTGCTGGAGCCGCCGCCGCTGTTCACCGGGGTGCCGGTGCTGTGGTTTGCCGGTGTGCTGCTGGCCACGGTGTGGTCGATCAACCTGCACAACTTCATGGACGGCAGCAACGGCATGTTGGCGCTGCAGGCGCTGTTCGTGCTGGTTGCGATCGCCGCACTGGTCGCGACGACGGCGCCCGGACTGGCCTGGGCGGCGCTGACCCTGGCGGCCGCCACGCTGGGCTTCCTGCCGTTCAATTTTCCGCGCGCGCGGGTGTTCATGGGCGATGTCGGCAGCGGCGCGCTCGGCTTTCTGATCGCGGCGGTCGCGCTCAGCGCGATCGCCCGCGGAGCGCTGGGCATCGCCGAAGCGGCGGTCGCGGCCTGCGCGTTTGCCGTGGATGCCAGCTGTACACTGCTGTCGCGCCTGCTGCGCGGACGCCGCTGGTACCGTCCGCATCGCGAGCATCTGTATCAATGGATCGCGCGAGCATCGGGCTCGCATGCGCGCGCGGCCTCGCTCTACGTCGCCTGGAATCTGCTGCTGGTAGCGCCGGCGCTGGGGCTGATGCGCGAGCGCCCGGCGTGGGCGTGGCCGCTGGCGGCTGCCGTGCTGGCCGTCGCCGTGCTGGCGTGGTGGCTGGGCAAGCGCGCCTGCCTGCGCGCGGCGAAGAATGCGAAACTGCGCCATGCGCCTGCGTAACCTGATCGGCTTCATCCATCCGCGCGCCGCGGTCGTGCTGCACGATCTCGGCATGGTGGCGCTGGCATGGTGGCTGGCCAAGACGCTGCGCTATGCGCTGCTGGGCGACGTGCACGGCGCGCCGTTCGTGGCGGCCGAGTTCGTGATCGTGCTGGCGGTGCAGGGTGCGACGTTCGCCTGGACCGGTCTGTATCGCGGACTGTGGCGTTTCGCCAGCCTGCCGGATCTGTGGAACATCGTGCGCGCTGCGGTGATCGGCGCGCTGGCCACCGGCGTGCTGCTGTTTCTGTACAACCGCCTGGCCACGGTGCCGCGCTCGGTGCTGGCGATCTATCCGCTGCTGCTGATCCTGCTGCTCGGGATGCCGCGGCTGGCTTACCGGTTCTGGAAGGACAGCCGGCTGGACCTGTTCCAGGCCACGCCCGCGCAGCGCGTGCTGGTACTGGGTGCCGGCCGCGCCGGCGAGACGCTGGCGCGCGACCTGCGCCGCGACAGCCGCTACCGCGTGGTCGGCTTCATCGACGACAGCGGCGCGCTGCGCGGCGCGCGCCTGCACGACATCCCGGTGCTGGGCGACATCGAGCATCTGGCCGAGATCGCGCGCGAGTCCGCGGCGCAGATGCTGCTGATCGCGATGCCCTCGGCGAGCAGCGCGCAGATGCGCCGCATCGTGACGCTGTGCGAAGCCTGCGGGCTGCCGTTCCGCACCGTGCCGCGGCTGGAGGACGTGGTCGCCGGGCGCGCGCAGTTCAACGAACTGAAGGAGGTCGCGATCGAGGACCTGCTCGGCCGCGACGCGGTGCAGCTCGACTGGACGGCGATCCGCGAGGGCATCGCCGGACGCAGCGTGCTGATCACCGGCGCCGGCGGCTCGATCGGCGCCGAGCTGT
>JAJYMF010000181.1 GCA_021787175.1 Pseudomonadota bacterium
GGGCAGCACGCGCGCGCTGACCAGCACCCGGTGCTGCGCCCACTTGAAGGCATTCTCGGCGAGGTTGCCCAGCAGTTCGAGCAGGTCGCCGGGCTCGCCGTAGAAGCGCGCGGCCGGCTCGATCTCGAACTCGCACAGCACCTGCCGCGCGGCATGGACCTTCTCCAGTCCGCGCACCAGCTCCTCGGCGTGCGGCGCCACCGCGACCGGCGCGGCGAAGGTGGCGTGGCCCGACGCCGCGGCGCGCGCCAGCTGGTAGGCGACGATCTCGTCCATGCGCCGCACCTGGTCCAGCACCTCGCGCGCCAGTGCCGGCGGCGCGGCCTCGGCGTCGAGCCGCGAGCGGATCACCGCCAGCGGCGTCTTCAGGCTGTGCGCGAGATCGGCCAGCGTGTTGCGGTTGCGCTGCAGGTGCTCGCGCTCGCTCTCGACGAAGCGATTGATGTTGCGGGTCAGGCGGATCAGCTCCTGCGGATAGTCGTCGTCGAGGCGCTCGCGCTGGCCGTGTTCGACCAGCGCCAGCTCGACGGCGACGCGCCGCAGCGGCGACAGGCTCCAGCGCATCAGCAACTGCTGCAGCAGCAGCAGCACCAGGCCGAGCGCGGTCAACCACAGCGCCAGCGTGTGCCGGTAGGCGGCGATCTGGCGGTCGAAGTCGGCGGTGGACTCGGCAACATGAAACGTCAGCCGCAGCGGATCGTGGTGCGGCACATCCCAGGCCACGCCCTCGCTGAGCAGGAACACGTCGCCGCTGGCGGTCTTCAGCGGCCCCTGGAAACGGGTGACGCCGGGATCGAGATCGTGATCGAGCGGCAGGTCGAGTCCCTGCGCCGAGGGCGACGACCACGCGCGCCCCTTGTCGTCGCTGATCGCCGCGTAGAGGCCCGAACCCGGGCGCGCGAAATCGGGCTGCGGCGGCGCGTCGGGCGGCAGCAGCTTGCTGCCGTAGCGGCTGACGTCGAAGCCGGCCAGATAGGCGTAGACGAAACTCTGCAGGCGATTGCGCTCGGCCGCCAGCGTGCCTTCGGTGTAGGCGCGGTCGAGGACGAATCCGGTGACGCCGAGAAAGGCGATCAGCGCCAGCAGCGAGGCCAGCGCCGAGCGGCCGACCAGCGACAGCGGTCGGCGTTCAGGCGTCATCGCCCTCGCTGCGCGGAATCGCGAAGCGATAGCCGCGTCCGCGCACGGTCTCGATCGGCTTCAGCGCGCCCTCGGGGTCGAGCTTGCGGCGCAGGCGGCCGATGAAGACCTCCAGCACGTTGGAGTCGCGATCGAAGTCCTGCTGGTAGATGTGCTCGGTGAGGTCGGCCTTGGACACCAGCTCGCCGGCATGCAGCATCAGGTACTCGAGCACCTTGTACTCGTAGCTGGTCAGATCCACTGACGCACCCTCGACGGCGACCGTCTGCCCGGTCGTGTCGAGGCGGATCGGACCGCAGACCAGCAGCGGTTTCGACCAGCCGCTGGCACGGCGCACCAGCGCGTTGATGCGCGCCAGCAGTTCCTCGACGTGGAAGGGCTTGACCAGGTAGTCGTCGGCGCCGAACTTCAGCGCCTCGACCTTGTCCTGCCACGACGAGCGCGCGGTCAGGATCAGGATCGGGCAGCGCTGGCCGGCTTCGCGCAAGGCCTTGACCAGGTCCATGCCCGACATCCGCGGCAGGCCGAGGTCGATGATCGCCAGGTCGAACGGCACCTCGCGGCCCTGGAACAGACCCTCCTCGCCGTCGGCTGCGCAGTCCACCGCGTAGCCGTCGCGTTTCAGCCGCGCCGCCAGCGTCTCGCGCAGCGGCGCCTCGTCCTCCACCAGCAGGATGCGCATCTAGCGTTTCTCCTTGGGTTCGGTTCGCACCTGGACCACGCGCACATGGCCGTCGGGTGTGAGCATCTTGACGCGATAGATCACGTAGCGGCCGACGCGCACGCTGTCGGCCTTGAGCACCTTGCCGCCGCTGGCGCGCTGCACCTGCTCGACCGCCTGCTCGAGGGTGGTGCCGGGCGGGGCGACGATCTCTTCGGCGGCGGCCGTGGTCACGGCGGCGGCCAGCAGCAGGGCGAGGGCAAGGCGAAGCGGACGCAGCATGGCGCGATGGTAGCCGAAGCCGCGCGGCGCGCGGACCCGGACGCGATCATGCCTGCCGCCGCCGAATTCGCGCTGAACCGCAGCTCGGCAGCCTCAAGGCGATCGGCGTCCGATGCCGGAACCGGCCCGCGCCGCCGAGGGGAGCGCCCGCACTCAGGCGGCGATGGCGGGGGCGGCTTCGACCGCGGCCAGCGCGCGTTCGACCAGGCTCCAGTCGGCGCCCGCGGCGCGCCCCTGTTCGCCGAGCAGACGCCGGAAGCGGCGCGCGCCGGGCAGGCCCTGGTACAGGCCCAGCCAGTGCCGCGCCATGTGCCGCAGCGCGGTGCCGCGCGCCAGCTCGGCCTCGACGTAGGGACGCAGCGCGCGCAGGGCGTCGGCCCGCGCCGGCGGCGTCGCCCCCCACAGCGCCGCATCGGTCTGCGCCAGCACCCAGGGCTCGTGGTAGGCCACGCGGCCCAACATCACGCCGTGCACCTGCGCCAGATGCTCGCGCACCGTGGCGACGGCGACGATGCCGCCGTTGATCACCACCGTCAGCCCGGGAAATTCGCGCTGCAGCCGATGGACGCGCGCGTAGTCCAGCGGCGGCACCTCGCGGTTCTCCTTCGGCGACAGCCCCGACAGCCAGGCCTTGCGCGCATGCACGATCAGGGTGCCGACGCCGGCCGTCGCCATCATCGCGGCAAAGCGCTGCAGGTCGGCATAGGCGTCCTGCTCGTCGACGCCGATGCGGCATTTCACCGTCACCGGCAGCGTCACCGCGTCGCGCATCGCGCGCACGCAGTCGGCCACCCGTGCGGGCTCGCGCATCAGGCAGGCGCCGAAGCGACCCGCCTGCACGCGGTCGGACGGACAGCCGACGTTGAGGTTGATCTCGTCGTAGCCGGCGGCGGCGCCGATCGCAGCGGCTGCGGCCAATTCGTGCGGCTCGCTGCCGCCCAGCTGCAGCGCCAGCGGATGCTCGCTGGCGTCGTGCGCCAGCAGACGCGCGCGGTCGCCGTGCAGCAGCGCCTGCGCGTGCACCATCTCGGTGTACAGCCGCGCATGCGGCGCCAGCACGCGATGAAAGGCGCGGCAGTGACGGTCGGTCCAGTCCATCATCGGTGCCACGCACAGGCGCCAGGGCGAATCCGTGGCGACGGCGGGCGGGGTGGAAGTCTCCATCGCGCAAGGATACCTGGCGTGCCGCGCGCCGGTGCTAGGCTGGCAT
>JAJYMF010000240.1 GCA_021787175.1 Pseudomonadota bacterium
CAGCGTCAACACGCGCCATCAGCGCGGCGTCCAGTCGCGGCAGCACGTCGAGTGCCTTGAGGTTTTCCTCCAGCTGCGTCTTGCGACTGGCACCGAGAATCACCGTCGAGACGTGCGGGTTGGCGAGGCACCAGGCGATCGCGAACTGCGCCGGGCTGATGCCCAGCTCGGCCGCCAGCGGCAGCAGCCGTGCGGCGCGGGCGAGGCGCGCGCCACCGTCCTCCTCGAGCACTGCCTGGCGCAGCCAGGCGTAGTCCGGCTGGCCGAGCCGCGAATCCGCGGGCACGCCGTGCGCGTACTTGCCGGTCAGCAGGCCCGAGGCCAGCGGTGACCAGATCGTGGTGCCCAGGCCCAGCTCGCCGTACAGCGGCGCGTACTCGACCTCGACGCGCTCGCGATGCAGCAGGTTGTACTGCGGCTGCTCCATCTGCGGCGCGTGCAGATGATGCGCGTGCGCCACTGCATGCGCCTCGCGGATCAGCGCGGCCGGCCATTCGCTGGTGCCCCAGTAGCGCACCTTGCCCTGGCGGATCAGGCTGTCCATCGCCCACACCGTCTCCGCGACCGGGGTGTCCTCGTCGGGGCGATGGCAGAAGTAGAGGTCGAGATAGTCCACGTCCAGTCGGCGCAGCGCCTGCTCGCAGGCATCGGCCAGATGCTTGCGCGACAGCCCGCGCTGGGTCGGCAGCGGATCGTCGACGGCACCGAAGTAGGCCTTGCTGGACACGCAGTAGCCGTCGCGCGGCAGTTGCAGCGCCTTGAGCGCCGCGCCCATCACGCGCTCGGCTTCGCCGAAGGCATAGACCTCGGCGTTGTCGAAGAAGTTGATGCCGTGGTCCCAGGCGCAGGCGATCATCTCGCGCGCGGCGGCGACATCGACCTGGCGGCCGAAGGTGACCCAGGCGCCCAGCGACAGCGCCGACAGTTTCAGTCCGGACGAGCCGAGACGACGGTATTCCATGGCGGTGACTCCGCTGCAGATGATCGTGAAGTGTGAGCGCGGCGAGGTTGCGCCGGCGTCAACGCCGCGGCGCGGTTAGCGCAGCCACGCGCGCGCGTTGCGGAACAGGCGCATCCACGGCGAGTCCTCGCCCCAGCCGTCGGCGGCCCAGCTCATCTGCACGCTGCGGAACACGCGCTCGGGATGCGGCATCAGCGCCAGTACGCGGCCGCCGGCGGCGGTGAAGCCGGTCAGGCCGCCCGGCGAGCCGTTGGGATTGAGCGGAAAATCCTCGGTCGGCCGGCCGCGGTTGTCGACGAAGCGCAGGCAGGCGCCGCTCTTCGACGGCCGGGCGCCGGCGCTCCACGCCGCGCGACCCTCGCCATGCGCCACCACTACCGGCAGCCGCGAGCCCTGCATGCCCTGCAGCAGGATCGCCGGCGACTCCATGACTTCGACGGTGACCAGACGCGCCTCGTACTGCTCGCTGGCGTTGCGCTGGAAGCGCGGCCAGTGCTCGGCGCCGGGAATGATCGCCTTCAGCTCGGCCATCATCTGGCAGCCGTTGCAGACGCCCAGCGCGAAACGCGCGGGGTCGGCGAAGAAACCCTCGAACTGCTGGCGCAGCAGTTCGTTGTGCAGGATCGACACCGCCCAGCCGCGGCCGGCGCCGAGCACGTCGCCATAAGAGAATCCGCCGCAGGCGGCGAGGCCCTGGTAGTCGGCCAGCGAAGTGCGCCCGGCCGCGAGGTCGGTCATGTGCACGTCCACCGCCTCGAAACCGGCGCGGGTGAACGCGGCCGCCATCTCGACCTGGCCGTTGACGCCCTGCTCGCGCAGGATCGCCACGCGCGGGCGCGCGCCGGTGGCGATCATCGGCGCGGCGACGTCGTCGGCCGGATCGAACGTCAGCCGCGGCGACAGGCCGGGATCGTCGTCGGCGATGCGCCAGACGCGCTCGGCATCGGCGGAGGCCGGGTTGTCGCGCAGGCGCTGCATCGCGTGGCTGGTCTCGTGCCAGGCGCCGATCAGCTGCGTCCAGTTCCAGCGGGCAATCGTCTCGTCGCCGAGGAAGAGCTTGATGCCCAGCTTTTCCTTGGGTCGCCCGATGCGGTGCAGGATCTCGTCCAGCCCGTGCGCCGCCGCCAGCGCGGCGAAGCGCTCGGCATGCTCGACGCGCACCTGCAGGACAGCGCCCAGCTCCTCGTTGAACAGCGCGCGCAGCATCGCCTCGCCCCAGCCGTCGAGGCGGATCTCGAGGCCGCAATGACCGGCGAAGGCCATCTCCAGCAGGGTGACGATGACGCCGCCGTCGGAACGATCGTGATAGGCCAGCAGCAGGCCCTGCAGCCGCGCCTGCTGGATGAACGAGAAGAATGCGCGCAGCCGCAGCGGCTGGTCGAGGTCGGGCGGCACGCCGCCGCCGCGGTTGAACACCTGCATCAGCGCCGACTCGCCGAGGCGGTCGCGGCCGCCGCCGAGATCGAGCAGCCACAGCTCGCTGTCGCCCTGGTCCATGCGCAGCCGCGGCGTCAGCGTGCGGCGCACGTCGGCGACGCGCGCGAACGCGCTGACCACCAGCGACACCGGCGACACGCTGCGCTGCTCGCCCTGCTCCGGGTCCTGCCACACCGCCTGCATCGACAGCGAGTCCTTGCCCACCGGCACCGAGATGCCGAGCACGGGACACAGCTCGCTGACCGCCTGCACGGCGTCGTACAGCGCGGCGTCCTCGCCGGAGTGACCGACCGCCGCCATCCAGTTGGCCGACAGCCGCACCTCGCCGAGTTCGGCCACCGGCGCCGCGGCGAGGTTGGTGATCGCCTCGCCGACGGTGATGCGCGCCGCCGAGGCACCACCCAGCAGCGCCAGCGGCGCGCGCTCGGCGATCGCCATCGCCTCGCCCGCGTAACCCTCGAAATCCAGCAGGGTCACCGCGCAGTCGGCGACCGGCACCTGCCACGGCCCGACCATCGGATCGCGCACGCACAGGCCGCCGACGCTGCGGTCGCCGATGGTGATCAGGAACGATTTGCTGCCGACCGCGGGCAGGCGCAGCACGCGCTGCACCGCTTCCTCGAGGGCAATGCCGGAGAGGTCGGGCACCAGATCGACGCGCGGCCTGACGCGCACGGCGTCGCGATGCATGCGCGGCGGCTTGCCGAACAGCAGGTCGAGCGCGAAGTCGATCGCGGTGATGCCGCTGCGCGAATCGCTCACCACCAGCTGACGCTTGGCGGTGGCCTCGCCGACCACGGCATACGGGCAGCGCTCGCGCAGGCACAGCGCCGCGAACGCCGGCAGGTCGGCCGCGCGCACGCCGAGCACGTAGCGCTCCTGCGCTTC
>JAJYMF010000053.1 GCA_021787175.1 Pseudomonadota bacterium
GCCATCCTCCGCGCGGAGCTGCGCCGCCTGTTCCGCTGGCTGAAGGAACGCGACCTGACGGCGATTATCACCGGCGAACGCGGCGAGCAATCGCTGACGCGCTACGGGCTGGAGGAATACGTGGCCGATTGCGTGATCATCCTCGATCAACGCATCGACGAGCAGATTTCCACCCGGCGGCTGCGCGTGCTGAAGTATCGCGGCTCCGCCCACGGCACAAATGAATACCCCTTTCTCATCGGCGAGCGCGGCTTCTCGGTGCTGCCGATCACCTCGCTGCGGCTCAACCACCAAGTCTCGGCGAGGCGCATCCCCACGGGCATTGCGCGGCTGGACGAGATGCTCGGCGGCAAGGGCGTATTTCGCGGCAGCAGCGTGCTCGTCTCCGGTTCGCCGGGCACGGGCAAGACCAGCATCGGCGCGATGTTCATCGACGCCACCTGCCGCCGCGGCGAGCGCGTGCTGCTTTTCGCATACGAGGAATCGAGCGCGCAGATCGTGCGCAACATGGGCTCCATCGGCATCGACCTCGGACCGTGGGTGGAAAAAGGGCTGCTCCAGATTCACTCGTCGCGCCCCACGCTGCATGGGCTCGAGCAGCATCTGGTGATGATGCACGACGCCGTGAGCGGCTTCCGCCCGAGCGTGGTCGTGGTCGATCCGATCAGCAATCTCTCGCTCGACCGCAACGAGTCGGAGGTCAAGCCGACGCTGATGCGGCTCATCGATTTCCTCAAGCAGCAGCAGATCACCACGCTCTTCACCAGCCTTACCGGGGGAGGCGGGGCGACACCCGAGGACTCGCAGCTCGGCGTCTCCTCGCTCATGGATACATGGCTGCTGTTGCGCAATGTGGAGTTCAACGGCGAGCGTAACCGGACGATTTACGTTCTGAAATCGCGCGGGATGGCGCATTCGAATCAGGTGCGCGAGTTCGTCCTCAGCGACAAGGGTATCGACCTGGTGGATGTCTACCTCGGCGCCGAGCGCGTGCTCACCGGCACGGCGCGCGTGGCGCAGGAAGAGCAGGAACGCGCCGCCGCCGCGCTGCGCCAGAAGAATCACCAGCGCAAGCTGGGGCAGCTTGCGAGCAAGCAAAAGGCGATCGACGCGCAGATCGCCGCGCTGCGGGCCGACGCAGCAGCGGAAGCGGCGGAGGTGGCCTTCGCCATCGCGCAGGAAACCTTGCAGGAAAGAACCACGCGGCAGAACACCGGTGTCATGGCGCAAATGCGCGGTGCAGGCAGGAGCGGTAGCAGCCGCAGGAAAGGAAAGCGATGAGCAAAACCCCCTTCTTTGAGCTGCGGCTGTACGTCGCCGGTCAGACGGCCAAGTCGCTTGCGGCCTGCGCCAATCTCAAGCGCATCTGCGAGACGCATCTCGCCGGGCAGTACCGGATCGAGATCATCGACCTGAGCAAGAACCCGAAGCTCGCGGCGGGCGACCAGATCCTCGCGTTGCCGACGCTCGTGCGCCGCCTGCCCAAGCCGGTCAAGAAGATTATCGGCGATCTGTCCAACGAAGAGCGCGTGCTCGTCGGCCTCGACGTGCGGCCGCTATAGCGCGGGCCGTCCATGAAAAAACAGCCCTCCGCCGCCGACACACTTGCCACCTTTGAGGCCGCCGCGGCGCGCTACAACAGCGCCCGCTACATACTGCGGCTTTACGTCATCGGCACGACGCGTAACTCCGAACGTGCGATCGTGAACATCCGCAAGATTTGCGAGGATCACCTTCAAGGACGCTACGATCTGGAAATCGTTGATATCACCCAGCATCCGATGCTGGCCGAAGGCGAGCAGATCATCGCCGCGCCGACCTTGATCAAGAAGCTGCCGCTGCCCCTGCGCCGCTTCATCGGCGACATGTCGCAGACCGAACGCATCCTGCTCGGGCTCGATCTGCGCAAAACGACAGAGCGGGCTTCCCCCGGAACAACCCGCTGACCTGCCATGCGCGCAGAATCGCCCACCAATGCGGCGGAACTCGCGGAAAACGCGGAGTTGCGCGCCCGGCTGGAGGAGGCGGAGGAGACGCTGCGCGCCATCCGCATGGGCGCGGTTGACGCGTTCGTCGTCGAAGCTTCCGCAGGCCCGCAAATCTTCGTCCTGCAGGGACTCGAGGCGGAATCAAACCGCTTGCGCGGCGAAATCCTGGCGCAAGTCAGCGACGCGGTAATCACGATCGACGACGACCAGCGCGTGACTTACATCAACGCCGCCGCCGAGCGGCAATACGGCGTCATCGCCTCGGAAACGCTCGGCCGCCGCGTCTCCGAGATCTACGAATACCGCTGGCTTCACCCCGAAGACGAAGCCATTGCGACTACGGCCCTGCGCGAGACCGGCTGCTGGCGCGGCGAAAACGTCCATGTCACGCGCAGCGGCAAGTCGATCCATGTCGAGTCGTCGGTGAGCCGCTTGCGCGCGGGAGACGGCATAGGTTCCGGCCTGCTCGCCGTGATCCGCGACATCAGCGCGAGAAAAAAGGCCGAGCAGGAGCATATGCTGCTAGAGGCGCAATTGCGCGAAGCGCAAAAAATGGAGGCGATGGGAACCCTGGCGGGGGGCGTCGCCCACGACTTCAACAACATCCTCGGCACCATAATCATCAATACCGAACTGGCGCGCCAGGACGCCTCCTCCAATGATCTGGCACTGGTGAGCCTGGCAGAAATCGAAAAAGCCAGCATTCGCGCCAGGGACCTGGTGCAGCAAATTCTCACTTTCAGCCGGCGCCAGCCGCCCTCCCGTCAGGTGGTGTCGATTCCCTCGATCGCGCAGGAGTGCGCGCGCCTGCTGCGCGCGGGGCTGCTCGAAGGAGCGCGGATCGACTGTTACTGCGCCGCCGATACACCGTCCATTCTTGCCGATTCGACGCAATTGACGCAGGTACTGCTGAATCTGGGCACCAACGCCGCGCAAGCGATGGAGGGCCGGCCCGGGAGCATCGATATTCGCGTTGAAGGCATGACGCTGGACCAGACCTCGGCACAGCCCGATCTCGGCCTGCGGCCGGGACGGTACGCCCGCATCGTGGTCAGCGACACGGGACACGGCATGGACGCGGCGACGCAACGGCGGATTTTCGAACCGTTCTTTACCACGCGGCCGCCGGGCAAGGGCACGGGCTTGGGCCTGTCGGTGGTGCACGGCATCGTTCAGGCGCACGAAGGGGTGATCGTCGTGCACAGCGAACCCGGGAAAGGCAGCCGATTCGAGCTGTATTTTCCGTGCACGAATGACTTGGCGGCCGCACCCGACACGACCGAGACCCCGGGGCCG
>JAJYMF010000095.1 GCA_021787175.1 Pseudomonadota bacterium
CTATCTGCGCAGATTTCCGATCGACCGGCTGAAGATCGACCAGTCGTTCGTGCGCGACATTCATTCGACGCCGGTGAACGAGTCGATCGCCCGCGCGATCGTGACGCTGGCGAAAAGCCTCTCGCTCGACGTCATCGCGGAAGGCATCGAAAAACCGTCGGAAAAAGCCGCGCTCGAGCTGATGGGCTGTCCGGAAGGACAGGGCTATCTGTTCGCCAAGCCTCTGTCAGCTGAAGATTTCATCGCCTGGTTCAACAGCCGTGCGGCGCAACCGCCGGTTCGCGCCGTGCCGGATTGAATCATGCTCGACGAAGCCGATTGATATTCCGGACGACGCGATATCACTCTCAGCCGCCGCTTGCCCCAGCACCATCAGCATGATCGCTGGGCCAGTGGCCGCGACCGCGGGGAAGAGCCCGGATCGCGGATCACGACAGGCCGTAGCCGCGTGCATACAGTCTCCACAATCCCGGGCCGTCGCGCCGGTAGTGCCGGTCGTCGAGCAGTCCGGTCAGGTGGATACACCATTCCTGCGCCGGGTCCGCCTGTGCGAGCCGCTCCGCATCGCCCACGGTCATTGCGGGCTCTCCTGCCAGGCCATGCAGTTCGATCACCGTTTCCGCATTCTTGCTCACGCTGGCGCAGCCGATGCCAGGTACAAGCAAGGCATCGGACGCCAGATGCGTGCGATCCCGGTCCGAATACGGTCTGCCGCGACGGGGCAGCGTTGTCACGGCCGCTTGAACCGAAGCGGCTGCACCATCATGCCGCGTCTCACCGAGGCGGCTGCCAGCGGCGGCGGGCAAGCGATGCGTGGTCGCGGCTGATTCAAAAATTTGCCAATCCATCATATCGGGTTCCTCGTCCTTTTGGCGTGCGCACCTTCACCGCATTTGCGCGATAACATGCGATGCCGAGTACGGACGCTAGCGCGCACAAATGACGCGCGTTTGACACCGGTGTGAATTTTTGATGGCAGGGTCGGCGGCAAACGCATGGCCTGTCACGCCACTGAAACCTGGATAGCTTAGCGTACACGCCTGACGAGGCCGATGCGTCCGCCAGGTGCGGGGCGCGAGGCCACCAGGCGTCGATGCGGATTCGACTGGCCACCCACGCTCCTTTTCCCCTGGCAAGAGCAGGACCATTTAAACCCTCGGTTGCAGCCTTGACTGATCTGACTCTTCCCGCGGCGCAGCGCCGGTTGCCGCCTCGGTCGCTCGGCACGCACATTCTGCTCGCAAGCCTTGCGGCGCAGCTTCTCCTGTTCGCCGTGCTGCTGGCGCACAGTGCGCGTCTGGCCGAGAGGGCGCTGGAGCAGCAGTTGACGCTGCGCGTGGATAAGCTCAAACCGCTGCTCAATGCGTCGCTCGCCCCGCTGTTGCAAAAGCGCGATTACGGCGCGCTGGCCGCACGCTTGCAGGGTGTGCGCAGCGATGAGAGCATCGATTATCTGGTGCTGCGCGATGCGAACGATGTCCCGCTGGCGTCTGCCGGATGGGACGCCGGGCAAAAGCTTCCCCTCGCATCCGGGCCGGCGGTCGATGAACCGGGAATGATCTATGCCAGTTTGCCGATTGAAGCCGACGGCAAGAAATACGGAACGCTCTATCTAGGTTTTTCCACGGTTAAGCTTGCCGTGTACCGCGACGAACTGCAAAAACAGGGTATCGTCATTGTCGCGGCCGGCATGCTGGCGATCGGCATGCTCAATGCGTGGCTCGCCTACCGCCTGACGCGCCGTCTGAGGCGGCTAACTGGCGCAAGCGAAGAACTGGCGCGCGGTCGGTTCGGCCTGCGGCTCGACGAAAGCGGCAGCGACGAAATCGCGCGCCTTGCGGCTTCGATGAACGTCATGGCTCAGGCCATCCGCGACAAGATCAAGAGATCGGAGGAGGGCGAGGAACGCATGCGCCTCGCGATGGAAGCCGGTCGCGTCGTGCTGTGGGACCGCGACCTGGACGACGATGTGCTGCATTGGGGAGCCGGTGCGGAACGCTTGCTGGGCCCGTTGCCCCCGGGCCGCGATACCTACCCGGACCTGCTGACCATGGTTTCCGCAGAACATAGGAACCAGCTGTTGCAGGCGCGCAAGCAGGCCATACGCGACAGGACAGTGTACTGCTGCGATCTGAAAGTGCGCCGTGCCGACGGGGCACAGGTTTGGCTCGCGGTGCGCGGAAAAGTTGTGGACACCCCGGGCTCCGGCGCGGGCCGGCTGA
Organism: Pseudomonadota bacterium; assembly: GCA_021787175.1. Classification (GTDB taxonomy): domain Bacteria; phylum Pseudomonadota; class Gammaproteobacteria; order Xanthomonadales; family Rhodanobacteraceae; genus Metallibacterium. Next base: position 2,223 of record JAJYMF010000095.1, read on the forward strand.
TCGGTGTTGCACGCGACATAACCGCCGGGAAGAAAGCAGAGATCGAAATTCACCGTCTCAACCGGGAGCTCGAACAACGGGTGCGCGAGCGTACGGCGGAACTCGAGGCCGCGGTCGGCGAGCTGGAAGCGTTCGCCTACACCATCTCGCACGATCTGCGCGCGCCCTTGCGCACCTTGGGCGGGTTCTGTCAGCTTATGGCGGAAGAGTGTGCCGTCGGCTGCGCGCGCGAAGACACGCGAATCTACCTGGACCGGATCGAGACCAACGTGCGCAGCATGTCGCAGATGATCGATGATCTGCTGCGCTTCTCGAAAGCGGTGCGCACTCCGCTTTCGCGGTGCGCGGTCGAGCCCAAGGAGCTGGTCGCCGAGCTGCTGCGGGACACTCAATTCCCGGAGATGGCCCGCGCCGCGATTTGCGTTTCGGCTTTGCCCTCGGTTTGGGCCGACGCGGCCTTGCTGCGGCAGGTTTTTGTCAACCTGATTTCGAACGCGCTCAAATACAGCGCGAAAGCCGAGATGCCGCGCGTCGAAATCGGGGTCACGACGGCCGTACCAGGTGAAACAGCATTCTATGTGCGCGACAACGGCGCAGGCTTTGACGCCAGCCGTGCGGACAAGCTGTTCGGTGTCTTTCAACGCTTTCACAGCAGCCGCGAATTCGAGGGGACCGGAGTGGGCCTGGCAATCGTGCAACGCATCGTGAGCCGCCACGGCGGCCGCGTTTGGGCAAGCAGCACGCCCGGCAACGGCGCGACTTTTTACTTCACGCTGTCGCCGAAAGAGTGAGGCGGCGGCAAGCGCAGAGTGTTGCTACGCCGCGTGCAAATCGAAACTGCGCCGAACCATGATGCAGTCGTCAGATCCCGGCTGAAACTCGCGACATACGAGCGGGCGCTTCTCGTAGGCAGGACGTGCGCTCGGCGCATCAATCGATGCATCACCTGGTGGCCGACTCGGAGTGGAGCGATAAGGCGTTGCTCGCAGCAGTGGCCGGCCAAGTTGTGCCGGTACTGAGCAAGGCCGGGAAGGCACCGTGCTTCTGGATTATCGAC
>JAJYMF010000371.1 GCA_021787175.1 Pseudomonadota bacterium
CTGGTGTGCTTCGCCGCCACCGCCGGCGCGCGCATGCAGGAAGGCCTGCTGTCGTTGATGCAGATGGCCAAGACCGCGGCCGCGCTGGCGCGCCTGCGCGACGCCGGCGTGCCCTACGTGTCGGTGCTGACGCATCCGACCACCGGCGGCGTGTCCGCCAGCCTCGGCATGCTCGGCGACATCAACGTCGGCGAGCCCCGGGCGCTGATCGGCTTCGCCGGCCCGCGCGTGATCGAGCAGACCGTGCGCGAGACCCTGCCGGAGGGCTTCCAGCGTTCGGAGTTCCTGCTCGAGCACGGTGCCATCGACCTGATCCTCGACCGCCGCCAGCAGCGTGACAAGCTGGCGGCGCTGCTGGCACTGCTCACCAGACAGCCGCGCGCGGCCTGATACCCGTTCGCGATCAAGACACGAAAACCGTGTAGCCCGGATGCAGCGCAGCGGAATCCGGGAAGGATGCTGCATCGAGCCCCTGATTCCGCGCACACGGGACTCCATCCGGGCTACCCGTCGTATCGATTGAACGCAACTGGGTATAAAGGCGCCGTCCGGGCAGGCATCGCTCGCCGGGGCAGTGGCGCCGCGCGCGTTCGTTGCGCGGGCGATCGCTTCAGCCTGCGCCCGACCCGCCTTCGCGACGCGCTTTCGCGCGTGCGATCGCGGCCAGAACGGCGGCGCGGCTGGCGCCGGTCTGATCGGCCGCATGGCGTTGCTCGCGCTCCTGCTCGCGCAACAGGCGTGCGTTGCGTGACACGAAGCGCTCGCGTGCCGCATCGGCGCGCTGCCGACGCTGTGCCGCGGACTCCGCCGTGCGCCCGGCGTCCACCATCACGATGCAGTCCACCGGGCAGGGCGGCAGGCACAGCTCGCAGCCGGTGCAGAGATCGACCAGCACGGTGTGCATGAGTTTGGGCGCGCCGACGATGGCGTCCACCGGACAGGCCTGGATGCACTTGGTGCAGCCGATGCAGTCGGCCTCGACGATCCGCGCGATCCGCGGCGGCTGTTCGACGCCGCAAGCCGGATCGAGGGGCAGCGGCGCACGATCGAGCAATGCCGCAAGATCGGCAATGCCGGCTGCACCGCCCGGCGGGCAGCGATTGATCGCGGCGCGGTCACGGGAGATAGCCTCGGCGTAGGGCCGGCAGCCGCCGTAGCCGCACTGGCCGCACTGCGTTTGCGGCAGCAGCGCGTCGATGCGATCGGTCAGATCACCGATGGCTGCAACGCCGGAATGGCCGTAGATGGGCGCCATGTCTATCGAAGGGCCAGTGGAGCATCTGTCCGCCGCCCTGCCAGGCCTCGCGGAGGCAACGGTATTCGGCAGGCGGGCCCGCACGGGCGCCTGTTGCGATGGCGCGTTTGGAGGAGGTTCGGCGCCGCTCGCGTGTGCCGTTCCGGGATCGGTGGTCGGAGCCGACGCACCAAGCGGAATGGGCTCTATAGGGGTCATGGAGGCGATGGAAGATGGAGCACGGCTGTTATTATGCGGCGTCGCTCTCGCCGGCGCTTGCCGGACGATGGCGTCGTGGAAGTCGCAGCATGACCACCGCAGATTGCGGCGCGCTGCTCGCGATCACGCCCTGTCCGATAGGGCTGCACCCGGGAGTTGACCATGCATACCGATCCGTATCACCTCGACGAGAACCCCGCGGTGGCTGAAGTCGACGAAAAGAAGTTCTCCGATGTCGAGCAGCGTCTGTTCAAGGCGCGCACGATTCTGATCTATGGCGGCATCAACCAGAAATTGGCCGAGCGCGTAACTGCGCGCCTGCTGGCGATGCAATGCGAGAGCGACGCGCCGATCACTATCTTCATCAATAGCCAAGGCGGTCACGTCGAGTCCGGCGACACCATCTACGACATGATCAAGCTCGTCAGACCGGAGGTGCGCATCATCGGCACGGGATGGGTGGCGAGCGCCGGTGCGCTGATCTACTCGGCGGCGCGACGCGGCAATCGCTTCAGTCTGCCGAATACGCGTTTCATGCTGCATCAGCCCTCCGGGGGCTCGGGAGGCTCGGCCAGCGACATCGAAATCCAGGCGCGCGAGATCCTGCGCATGCGCGAACGCCTCGACGAGATTTTTGCGCGCGAGACCGGACAGCCGCTGGCTCGCATTGCCAGCGACACGGAGCGCGACCACTGGATGACCGCCTCCGAGGCGAAGGATTACGGTCTCGTTGGCAACATCATTGCGAGCATGGGCGAACTGCCGTAGCCCCGTTTGCTGCAGCGGTTGCCTTTCCCATCATGTCTGATGGAAAGCGGCGTCAGGAGACGGGACTGCTGTCGGCGTGCGATCCGCGGCGACTATTTCACCGGCATGCCGGGGACGGCGCCGGCATCTGCGTCGAGCAGGAACAGGTCGCTGCCGCCGCTGCCGGCCGAGAGGATCATGCCCTCCGACGTGCCGAAGCGCATCTTGCGCGGCGCCAGATTGGCGATGAATACGACCGTGCGGCCGACCAGCTTTTCCGGTTTGCCGTAGGCGGCGCGGATGCCGGAGAAGATCTGTCGCTTGCCCAGGTCGCCGGCATCCAGCTCGAAGCGCAACAGCTTGTCCGAGCCCTCGACGAATGCGCAGGCGAGCACCCTCGCGATGCGCAGGTCGAGCTTGGCGAAGTCGTCGATGGAGACAAGCGCGGGACTCGGGACTCGGGACTCGGGACTCGGGGAAGCCGCATCGGACCCGGGACCCGGGACCCGGGACCCGGGATCCGCGGAGCCGGAGTTCGGAGATGTGGACGCGGGAGGTGAGCTCATCGGTCGTGCCTTCGGTTCGGCGGCGGGTGCTGCCGGTTGCAGCGATTCGGTGGACGCTGCGACCATCGCCTCGACCTGCTTGCGGTCGATGCGGCCGAGCAGCGGCGTGAAGGCGTTGATGCGGTGGCCGAGCAGGGGCGCTGTCGCGTCGTTGAAATGGGTGATCGGCTTGGCCAGAAATTCTTCAGCGCGCGCCACAGACATCGGCATGATCGGTTTGATCCACACGGCAAGCAGTCGGAACGCCGACAGAGCGAGGGTACAAACCTGGTGCAGTTCGGTGCGCTGCGACTCGTCTTTGGCGATCTTCCACGGTTGCCGTTCGGCAATGTAGCCGTTGATCAGATCCGCCATCAGCACAAAATTGCGCGTGATCTCGGCGAATTCACCTTCTGCGTAAAGTGCCGGCACGTTGTCGAAGTGCGATACCAGCACGCGCCACAGCTCGCTCTCTTGCGCCCCGAGTGCGTCAGCCAGCCTTCCC
>JAJYMF010000003.1 GCA_021787175.1 Pseudomonadota bacterium
CGCAACCGCGGTGCCGTGCGCGCTGGCGACCACGCGGCCGCGGCAGCCATGGCGATGAATGGGGATATCCCGCAACGCCTCGGTGCCGCTATCGACTCCGCCGTCGATCAGACCGATCCTGCGCCTTGGCTTTGCCGGCAGCGCTGCGGATTCTGCGGATGCCAGGGACGGCGAGGGCCGGGCCGGGGGCGTCGCGTCCGCAGCGCGCGGGGTGTCCCGCCCCGCGCGCCTTGTGTCGCCGGTTCCGGAATCGTCATACAGATGGTTGAGATCGAGCGCGGCGTCCGGAAACAGCCCGCGCAAGCGCCGCAGTGCATCCGAGGTGGACGCGCCGCTGGCCGGCCGCAGAACTGCGACGATTGAATCCAGGCCGCTCAGCCGGTGCTCGCGTAGGACCTGGAAGCCTTGCTCGCGCATCCGGTCGAGTAATGCGGGCGAGGGCAAATAGGCAACGATCTCATTGCGCAGGACCAGGTTGCCCTGGGCATCGGTATCGATCCTGTCTGCATACAGGCGAAGCTTGTCGAGATTCCTGCGCTTGCGCTGCCCCTGCAGATCGAGCACGTCGATGCCGGCACGCGGCCGAGCGGCAAGATCCGCAGCGGGGGGCGCATTCGCCGGCAACTGGAGCGGAACCGCGGGCAGCTGCAGCGGGGGCAGCGGCAATTGAGGAAGCTGCGCCAGCTGCGCCCGCGCATTGGCGGCCGCCGCCGAGGCGCACGCCAGGAACGCAAGACGCAGCAGCGCGCTCCGCAGGCGGCGCGCTTTCCTGTCGGCGGGCGGAGTGTTGTTGAAAAGATCCATATTTCATAAACGACGCAGGCAGGGAAGAAAATCCCTCGGCGGATCGTTATACCATTAACAAATGAGCAATGCGATCGAAAGCATCCGCAGGGATATCGCCGGGCTGCTGCCGCGCCTGCGGCGGTTTGCGCGCGCCGTTACCCGCAATGCCGCGGATGCGGACGACCTGGTTCAGGCGGCGGTGGAGCGGGCGTTGCTGCATACCGGCCAGTGGGAGCCGGGCACAAGACTGGACAGCTGGATATTCAGGATCATGAAAAACGCGTGGATCGACGAATTGCGCAAACGAAGCAGGCACAGCCAGCTGTTCGCCGCGGAGGAGGAGGGAGAGCAGGTCGGCGTATCCCATACCGAGCAGCAGATCGATGCCATGGCGGTGCGAAAGGCCCTGGCGCAGCTGAGCGACGATCAGCGTCTGGCCGTCAGCCTGGTTCTGGTCGAAGGGCTCGCATACAAGGAAGCGGCCGAGGTGCTGGAGATTCCGATCGGTACGCTGACCAGCCGCCTCGCGCGTGGCCGTGAGACGCTGCAGGCCATCCTCTCTGGCGGCGACATGACCCGGGAGGCGCGGACATGAAATTCTCCGAGGAAACCCTGATGGCGTACGCCGACGGCGAGCTGGACGCCGAAACGCGTGCGGCCATCGAGCGCCGGATGGCGGCGGACCCGGACATTGCGCGCCGCGTCGCGCAGCACCTGATGCTTGCGCGAAGGATAGGCGCGGCTTTTGATCCGGTGCTGCGGGAGGCGGTACCCGATCGCCTGAAGGATGCAGCAGCGGGAAGCGCCGATGCAAGGGCTGCGGCGGCTGCCGGCACCGGCACGGTAGTCGATCTATCGAAGCTGCGCGCGGCAAAAGTGGCGCGCCCGGCGCGAACCTGGTTCTGGCCGCAATGGTCCGCAATCGCGGCGAGCCTGGTCGTCGGCGTATTGGCCGGACGCATGGTCCTGCCGGACCGGCCGCCGGCGCAAATGGGCGCCGACGGCGATGGGATCGTCGCGCGCGGGGCGCTGGAGCGGGCCTTGTCGACGCAACTCGCGAGTACCCAAGCTGGCAACGCACCGATCCGGATCGGCGTCAGCTTCCTGTCGAAATCGGGCGCATACTGCCGCACGTTCGTACTCGCGAACGGTCTGGCCGGACTGGGTTGCAGGGCCGGCTCCGACTGGCATTTGGAGGCTGTGGCCCGCGCGCCCACGGGCACGCAGTCCGCGGGCGCCTATCGCATGGCGTCGGACGAAATGCCAACTGCCGTGATGCGCGAAGTCGAGCAGCGCATCGCCGGCAGTGCGCTGAACGCGCGCGAGGAAGAAGCCGCGCTGCGCAAAGCGTGGCGCCGATAGCCTGCCCTTCCGCGTGCGCGCTGCCGCGAAGCGTGAAATCGTTCACATGCATCCTGAAATTCTCCCGAGCCGCGGAAGGATGCGGGCGGCCGGTTCGTTGTTGAGGTAAGACCGCGGATTTTCTGCGGCCTTTCTCACAAGGAGAATGACCATGAAATCGAAACATATACTTGCAGGCGGGGCGCTTACTGGCGTGATCGCGCTTTCTACCCCGGTGTTTGCCGGACCGCTGGGCGGCATTAGCGGTGCCGCAATGGGCGGCGTCGGGTTCGGCGGTGTTGCCGGAGCAGCGCTGAGCGTCCCGTTGGGCACGCCAGCGCTCGGCAACCCCATGACAACGCTCGGTGCGGCGGGCGGCGCAGGCGCGATGGCGTCCGGTGCCGCCGACACGGCAGGCAGTATCGGGGCCGCGGCGAACGGGCATTTCGCCGGCGATGCAGCCGGCGCCGCGAGCGCCGACGCGGTGAAGCCCCTTGCCAGGCACGCCCTGCGTACGGGCGGCCGGGTGGCAGGCAATGCGCAAGAGCGCGCGCAGGCGGCGCATGACGCTGCATTCTCTGAAGTCGACTCGGCGCAGGCTGCGGCGCTGTCCGCGCGTCAATCCGCGCGCCGCACGGTGAATGCGGGCTCAGGTACCGCCCTCAATGCCGTGGCGGCGACCGCGGCGAAGGGACGCGAAGCGGCCTCGGCGCGGCTGCTCCACCAGGCTGGCAGTGTTTCCAGCAGCGCCCACGGCGGGATATCTGCGTCCGGCGGGGCGCAGGCGTCGGACGGATCGGATGGCTCGGTTCGCGCCGAAGGATCAGCGAACGCGCAACTGGGCGCCAGCGCATCGGCGCAGTAAACCCGCCACCACGCGAGACCTGCCGTCCCGGTGCAACACGCGGACGGTGGGTTTCCGTATTGCGGGCCGCGTTGGAGATTCGCTCCAGCCGAGGATTTGCGTCATGCGGCGGCCGCCGCTACACCAAACCGTCGAACAGCTGCACCTGCACCGGCTCGCCCGGATTGACCGAGCCGCGCTCGTGCTCGAGCACGATGAAGCAGTTGGCTTCCGCCATCGAGCGCAGCACGCCCGAGCCCTGCGCCCCGGTTGG
>JAJYMF010000189.1 GCA_021787175.1 Pseudomonadota bacterium
CAGCAATCCGCTGGTGGTCATCAACCAGGTGCGACCGATCTACGTCAATTTCGCCGTGCCCGAGCAGAAACTGTCAGCGATCCGCGGCTACATGGCGAAGGGGCCGCTGCCCGTCGAAGCGCTGCCGCCCGACTCGTCCAAGGCCCCGGCGCTGGGCACGCTGAGTTTCGTCGACAATGCGGTCGACGCCACGACCGGAACCATCAAGCTGAAGGCGGTGTTCCCGAACAAGGACAACGGGCTGTGGCCGGGCCAGTTCGTCGGCACCAGCCTCAAGCTCTACGAGCAGAAAGACGCGCTGGTGCTACCGGTGCAAGCGGTGCAGACCGGACCCAACGGGCAATATGTGTACGTGGTCAAGCCGGACATGACGGTGGAAATGCGCAAAGTCGAACTCGATCGCAACGACGGCGCCGAAGCCATCATCGCAGCCGGCCTGCGTAACGGCGAGACGGTCGTCATCAGCGGACAGCTGCGGCTCGCCCCTGGAACCAGGGTCGTGATCGCCAAAGCGCAAGCCGACAAGTCATGAACCTGGCCGCGCTGTTCGTCCGGCGCCCGGTAATGACCGTGCTGGTGATGGCGGGTGTCCTGATTTTCGGCCTCGCGGGTTACTTCCGCCTTCCGGTCAGCACGCTGCCCAACGTCGACTTCCCCACGATCCAGGTCGGCGCCGAACTGCCGGGGGCGAGCCCCGAGACCATGGCCTCGGCCGTGGCCACGGTGCTGGAGAAGCAATTCTCGACCATCGCCGGCATCGATTCGATGACCTCGGTGAGCGGGCAGGGCACCTCGCAGGTGACGATCCAGTTCTCGCTCGAGCGCGACATCGACGCCGCAGCCCAGGACGTGAGTTCCGCGATCGCCGGCGCAGCGCGCCTGCTGCCTCCGGCGATGAGCACGCCGCCGTCGTTCCGCAAGGTCAATCCAGCGGATTTCCCGATTTACTTCCTCGCGCTTACTTCCGACACGCTGCCGCTGTCCACAGTGGACGAGTACGCCGAGACCTTCCTCGCACAGCGCATCTCCACCATCAGCGGCGTCGCCCAGGTGATGGTGTTCGGCCAGCAGAAGTACGCGGTGCGCATACAGCTTGACCCGAACGCGCTCGCCGCGCGCGGCATCGGCATCAACGAGGTGCAGCAGGCGGTGGCGCAGGCCAACGTCAACCTGCCCACCGGCACGCTCTACGGCAAGGAACGCATGTTCGCGGTGCGGGCCACCGGCCAACTGTACGATGCCGCGGCGTTCCGTCCCATCATCGTCGCCTACCGCAACGGCGCGCCGGTGCGCCTGGGCGAACTCGGCCACGTGATCGACAGCGTGCAGACCGACAAGGTCGCCGCCTGGTTCAAGAACCAGCGCGGCATCGTGCTTGCCATTCAGCGCCAGCCCGGCGTCAACACGATCGAGGTGGTCGACTCGATCAAAAGGCTGCTGCCGACGTTCCGCGCCGAAGTGCCGGCGGGGATCGACATCAGCGTGCTCTACGACCGCTCGGTCTCCATCCGCAATTCGGTCGAAGACGTGCAATTCACGCTGCTGCTCGCGCTGGTTCTGGTGGTGGCCGTGATCTTCGTCTTCCTGCGCAATATCCCGGCGACGATCATCCCCAGCGTTGCCCTGCCCTTGTCCATCATCGGCACGTTTTCGCTGATGTACCTGTTCGGCTACAGCCTGGACAACATCTCGCTGATGGCGCTGACGCTCTCGGTCGGCTTCGTCGTGGACGACGCGATCGTCATGCTGGAAAACATCTCGCGCCACCTGGAAATGGGCAAGAGCGCGATGCAGGCGACCCTGGACGGCTCGAAGGAGGTCTCCTTCACCATCCTGTCGATGACCGTTTCGCTGATTGCCGTATTCATCCCGGTGCTGTTCATGGGCGGCATACTCGGGCGCGTGCTGCACGAATTTGCGGTCGTCATCATGGTCGCGGTGCTGATCTCGGGATTCGTCTCGCTCACGCTCACGCCGATGATGTGCAGCCGCATCCTCAAACCGCACATGCGGCAGCAGCATGGCCGGGTGTTCATGCTGAGCGAACGCGCGTTCGAGGCGCTCAAGGGCGGCTATGCCGCCAGCCTGCAGTGGGTGCTGCACCGCGCACGCCTGACCATGGTGGTCTTCCTCGGTATCGTCATCGTTACCGGATTCCTGTTCGCGAAAATGCCCAAGGGCTTCTTGCCCAGCGACGACAGCGGACAGTTGTACTGTTTTACCGAGGCGCAACAGGACATCTCGTTCGAGGCCATGGCGGCGCTGCAGCGCCAGGTGGCGGAGATCATCCGCCAGGACCCCAACGTGGAAGCGCTGATGGCGTCGATCGGCGCGACCAGCTTCAACCCGTCGCTCAACGTGGGGCGGATCACCATCGCGCTGAAGCCGCGCGCGCAGCGCAAGTCCGCCGACGAAGTGCTGCGCGAGCTGCGGCCCAAGGTCGCCAACATTCTCGGCATCAAAGTTTTCCTGCAGAACGTTCCGGCGATCCGCATCGGCGGGCAGCTCACCAAGAGCCCGTATCAGTATGTGGTGCAGAGCGCGAGCACGGAGGAGCTGTACCATTGGGCGCCGCTGGTCGAAGCCCGGCTGAAGACCCTGCCGGCGCTGGTGGACGTGTCGAGCGATCTGCAAATCGCCCGCCCGCAGGTGACCGTGAATATCGACCGCGAAAAGGCTTCCGCGCTCGGCGTCTCGGCGCAGCAGATCGAGGCGGCGCTCGCCAACGCTTATGGCGCGCAGCAAGTGTCCACCATTTACACCGCGACCAACCAATATTGGGTGATCCTGGAGCTCGAGCCGCGCTACCAGACCGATCCTGCGGCGCTGGGTCTGCTCTATGTGCGCTCGTCGACCGGAGCGCTGGTGCCGCTCAATTCCCTGGCGAAGCTCACCTACGGCGTGGGTCCGCTCGCGATCAGCCACCTCGGTCAGTTGCCCTCGGTGACCATGTCCTACGATCTGCGCCACGGCTTATCGCTGTCGCAGGCGATCACCGAAATCAACGGCGCGATGCGCGAGCTGCGGGTCCCGGCCACGCTCAATACTTCCTTCCAGGGCACGGCGCAGGCGTTCCAGGCCTCGCTCAAAGGCATGGGCCTGCTGCTGTTGTTGGCTGTACTGGTGATCTACCTCGTGCTGGGGATTCTGTACGAGAGTTTCATCCATCCGCTGACCATCCTCTCGGGTCTGCCGACGGCGGCGCTGGGCGCACTGGTGACGCTGCTCGCGTTCGGCATC
>JAJYMF010000313.1 GCA_021787175.1 Pseudomonadota bacterium
AGCGTGTACTGGCTGTTCAAGCTGCTGACCGGCAAGGAAGGCATGGGCTACGGCGACTTCAAGCTGCTGGCCGCACTGGGCGCATGGATGGGCGCCGGTGCGCTGCTGCCGATCGTGCTGATCTCGTCGCTGGTCGGCGCCGTGGTCGGCAGCGCGATGCTGGCCCTGCGCGGACGCGACCGCAGCATCCCGATCGCCTTCGGCCCCTATCTCGCCGCCGCCGGCTGGATCTGGTTCGTCGCCGGCGACACGCTGCTGCACGCCTACCTGACCCTGTTCGTGCGCTGAAGCCATGACCGCTTCCCGACCGCGCCCCTACACGGTCGCCATGACCGGCGGCGTTGCGGCGGGCAAGAGCGCGGTCGCCCGCCGCTTCGCGGCGCTGGGCGTACCGGTGCTGGACGCCGACACGGCGGCGCGCGCGGTGGTGCAACCCGGGCAGCCGGCCCTGGCCGAGATCGCGGCGGCGTTCGGACCCGAATCGATCGCCGCCGACGGCCGCCTCGACCGTGCCTGGATGCGCCAGCGTGTCTTCACCGACGTCGGAGAACGCCGCCGCCTGGAAGCCATCGTGCATCCGCGCGTGCGCGCATGGATCGAGGCCCGCCTGGACGAAATCCGCGCGCCCTACGCGCTGCTCGACATCCCGCTGCTGGTCGAAACCTGGCCCGCGTATGCCTGGGTCGATCGCGTGCTGCTGGTGGACGCGCCGGCGGCGCTGCGCCGGGCGCGGCTGATGCAGCGCGACCGCATCGACGACGCCGACGCGCAGCGCCTGCTCGACGCCCAGGCCGGCGACGCCGCGCGCCGGCAGCGGGCCGACGACGTGCTCGACAACAGCGGCGGCGAGCAGGTGCTGGAAGCCGCGGTCGCCGCGCTGCACGCGCGCTATCTCGATTTCGCCACGACAGCGGGACGCTGACCGCCGTGTGCCTGGTGCTGCTCGCGCAGCGCGTCGACCCGCGACGCCCGCTGCTGCTGCTCGGCAATCGCGACGAGTTCCACGCCCGCCCCAGCGCCGCCGCCGCGCCCTGGCCGGAGGATCCGCGCGTCGTCGGCGGGCGCGACCTGCAGGCCGGCGGCGCCTGGCTGGGCCTGGGCAGCGATGGGCGCTACGCCGTGGTGACCAACCGTCGCCAGCTGCAGCAATCGCCGCGGCCACGCACGCGCGGCGCGCTGGTGCGCGACTACCTGCTCGGCCATCTCGGCGCGGCGGACTTCGCCGCGCAGGCGGCACGCGAGCACGCCGCGTACGGGCCGTTCAACCTGCTGCTGGGCGATGCCGCCGGCGCCGCGTTCGGCGTCGACGGCGTCGACGGGCACGCCTTCGTGCTCGAGCCCGGGTTGCATGTGATGAGCAACGGCCCGTGGCACGCGCGCTGGCCCAAGACCGAGCGGCTGCGCGAGGGTGCCGCGGCGCGACTCGCCGCCGACGACGACGACGCCCTGCTCGATCTGCTGGCCGACACCGCGCAGCCGCCGGATGCCGCGCTGCCGGACACCGGCGTGGGTATCGAGCGCGAGCGCCTGCTGGCGCCGATCTTCATCCGCGGCGCCGATTACGGCACCCGCGCCTCCAGCCTGGTCTGGGTGCGCGAAGACGGCGCCTGCGGCCTGCGCGAACGCCGCTACGGCCGCGACGGCGCGGCACAGGGCGAGACGCGCTGGCGGCGCGATCCCGGCTCGCCGCGCTGGGCGCCGGACTGATCCGGCGCCACGAGCGCCATGCCATCAGGGCCGGTCCTGACCCTCCGGCACCGGCTGTACCTGCACCTGGTCGGGCATGGGTACGCGGATCGCGGCCAGCCCGGCCTGCACCAGGCGTGCGTTGAGCGCGGCCAGCGGCCCGGCCTGCAGCGCCTGCCAGCGCCGCTGCGCCGCATCGACGCGGGTCGCGGCCGCGCTCAGCACCTGCCGCTGCGCCGCGGTCGGCGCGGCATCGGCGGAGCCGGCGTCGGTCGCCAACGCCGCCAGCTCGCCGCTGGCGTGTTCGAAGGCGGCGATTCCGGCCGCATCCGCTCCGGCGGGCTGCAGTTGCGCCACCAGCGCGGTGATCGACGCGCGCAGCGGCGCCTCGATCGTCGAGCGCGCCTGCAATGCGGCCAGCTGCGCCGCGACCGCCTGCACCTGACCGGTGCCGACATAGGCCTGCGCCAGGCTTGCCTGCACGGCGTGCTGGAAGTCCAGCAGCTGCGCGAGGTCGGCGGCGCTCGCGGTCACCCGCGGATCCTCAGTCACCGTCAGCGACACGCGCCGGGTCCGGCCACCGGTGCTCAGCTCCAGCGTGTAGCGGCCGGGCAGCACGAACGGTCCGCGCGGCAGGACCGGGGTGTTCTCGCCCCACACCGCGGCGATGCTGTAGCCGTAGCGGATCGCGCAGATCCCAGACGAAGCGGTGCATGCCCGGCGTCGCCGCCAGCGCCGGCGCCGGCTTGACCCAGCCGGCGGCGAAGTAGCGTTCGGCATTGAGCGGACGCGGCGTGTCGGCGCTGCTGAAACGCCGCACCACGTGGCCGGCGGCATCGAGGATCGTCAACGTCACCGGGCCGCGCGTGCCGGGCCCCAGCCAGTAGTCGATCGGCGCGCCCGCGGGCGGGTTCTGGCCGACCGGGGTTTCCGGCGGCAATGGCGTGTCCTTGTTGTTGTCGGCATGCACGCGCACCGCGGCAGCCGGCGCGAACAGGTGCAGCGGCTGATCGGCGATGCCGGCCGCCACCTCGCGCAGTGGCGTGACGTCGTCCAGCACCCAGATCGCGCGGCCCTGGGTGCCGGCGATCAGGTCATTGCCGTGCACCAGCAGGTCGCGCACCCAGGCGGTCGGCAGGTCGAACTGCAGCGGCTGCCAGGCGCCGCCGTCGTCGAAGCTCACATACACGCCGGTGTCGGTGCCGGCATACAGCAGTCCGGGCTTGGCCGGATCGGCACGCAGCACGGCGACGTAGTGATCGCGCGGCAGACCGCCGTCGATCGCCTGCCAGGTCTTGCCGCCGTCGTGGGTGCGAAATGCATAGGGTTTGAAATCGTCATTGCGATGGTTGTCGACCGCGATGTAGGCCGTGTCCGGGTCGGTCGCGGACACGTCCACACTGTCGATGCGCGCCCACAGCGGCACGCCCCTGGGCGTGACGTTGCGCCAGTGCCCGCCGCCGTCGTGCGTGACCTGCACCAGGCCGTCGTCGGTGCCGATCCAGATCGTCTGCGGAGCGGAGGGCGCCAGCCCGATGCTGTAGATCACCC
>JAJYMF010000341.1 GCA_021787175.1 Pseudomonadota bacterium
GGATGATGACCGGGGTGCCCGGCTACGACGTCAACGGGCTGTACATCGCCGCCATCACCGGGCCGATTCTCACCGGCGTGCTGATGTGGATCACCGAGTACTACACCGGCACGCAGTATGCGCCGGTCCAGCACGTGGCCAAGGCTTCCACTACCGGGCATGCCACCAACATCATCGCCGGCCTCGGCGTGAGCATGAAGTCCACCGCGCTGCCGGTGCTGGCGGTGTGCGCGGCGATCCTGGTGTCGTTCTGGGCCGCCGGGCTGTACGGCATCGCCATCGCGGCGTCGACCATGCTGTCCATGGCCGGCATCATCGTGGCGCTGGATGCCTATGGACCGATCACCGACAACGCCGGCGGCATCGCCGAGATGGCCGACCTGCCCAAGGAGGTACGCGCCATCACCGATCCGCTGGATGCGGTGGGCAACACCACCAAGGCGGTCACCAAGGGCTACGCCATCGGCTCGGCGGGCCTGGCCGCGCTCGTGCTGTTTGCGGATTTCTCGGAGCGCGTCAAAGTTGCCCTTCCCGGCCATGCCTTCAATTTCTCGCTGGCCGATCCGCTGGTGATCATCGGCCTGTTCATCGGCGGCATGATCCCGTACCTGTTCGGCGCCATGGCCATGGAGGCGGTGGGCCGTTCGGCGAGCGCGGTGGTGGAGGAGGTGCGCCGCCAGTTCCGCGAGATCAAGGGCATCATGGAAGGCACCACCAAGCCCGACTACTCGCGCGCCGTGGACATGCTGACCAAAGCCGCCATCCGCGAGATGATCGTGCCCTCGCTGCTGCCGGTGCTGGCGCCCATCGTCGTCGGTCTGGGCGCGTCATGGATTGCCGGCTCCAGCGCGGCCGGCGTGCGCGTGCTGGCCGGCATGTTGTTCGGCACCATCGTCACCGGCCTGTTCGTGGCGATCTCGATGACCACCGGCGGCGGCGCCTGGGACAACGCCAAGAAGTACATCGAGGACGGCCACTACGGCGGCAAGGGCTCGGACGCGCACAAGGCCGCGGTCACCGGCGACACCGTCGGCGATCCCTACAAGGACACCGCCGGCCCGGCGATCAATCCGCTGATCAAGATCATCAACATCGTCGCCCTGCTGCTGATCCCGCTGCTGGCGCTGCACTGAGATCTCTGCGTTCCGATCTTGCGAAGCCCCGCTCCGGCGGGGCTTCGCTTCGGGTGCCCGATTCGATGGCCTGTCAGAGCTCTCAGCCTTTGCTCAAAGGCTTACGCTTTCCCTGCAGCACCTGTCCCTCGTCACAGCGAGCACCGCCGCCCCACGCGCGGCCCTTGGGCCGTTGGCCCTGCGGGTGTGCGCGGCACCGGTCGAACTCCGTCATCGGCTCGGCTTCCCCGCAGCCGCGCTGCGTGCGACGTCGGCACGCAGCGCGTCGGCCAGCCGGGTCAGCGCCGGCGCGTGCAGCGTGCGCGGCATCGCCAGCAAGGTCCGCAGGCGCGCCACCCGAGCCGGCACCTCGCGCAGCGACAGGGCGTCGCGTTGCGGGTAGATATCCAGGACCGAGCGCGGCACCAGACTGGCACC
Source organism: Pseudomonadota bacterium (assembly GCA_021787175.1). Taxonomy (GTDB): domain Bacteria; phylum Pseudomonadota; class Gammaproteobacteria; order Xanthomonadales; family Rhodanobacteraceae; genus Metallibacterium. The sequence continues at coordinate 1,551 of JAJYMF010000341.1, forward strand.
CACCCCGGCCGCGGCAGCCGCAAGGATGGCGTGGTAGGAGGCGAATTCGAGCATCCGCGCCGGCACCACACGCAGCGTCTGAAGCCATTGCTCCAGGCGCCGGCGATAGGCGCAGCCCTGGCCGTAAAACACCAGCAGGGTCTTGCCGTTCAGCCGCCGCGGATCGTCCAGCAGCGGAGAACCGGCGGCGGCCACCAGCACCAGTTCTTCCTGGTACAGCGGCACTCGCGCGAAGCGTGCGCTGTCGACCTCGTCGCCAACGATGGCGGCGTCCAGCGCTCCTGCCTGCAGTCGCGCGATCAGCTCGCGCGAGGGTGCAGTCTGCAACTCGACCATGACCTCGGGATGGTCGCGGTGAAATGCCGCCAGCGGCAGCGGCAGGCGACTGGCGGCCACGCTCTCCATCGCACCCAGGCGCAGCCGCCCGCATACGGTATCGAGGCGCACCGCGGCACGCGCCTCCTCGGCGAGCTCCAGCAAGCGGCCGGCGTAGCCGAGCAACGCGTCGCCGGCGGCAGTCAACCGCAGTGTCCTGCCGTCGCGCTCGAACAGCGCTACGCCCAGCGACGACTCCAACTGCTGGATCCGTGCCGTGATGCTCGATTGCGCACGGTGCAGGCGCAACGCTGCGCAACCAACGCCGCCGGCTTCGACCACGGTCTGAAAAGCTTCCAGTTCACGCAGATCCATGATCGTCAAATCCGATGTATTTGTTCTGAATAATTCGATTTCATAGTTTGATATTGGTGCCTAACATGGCGTCCTGCAATCCCCGGTGGATGCAATCCATGAACGCACCTCTGCGCATCGCCATGACCGGTATGCTGCTGTTGGCCATCGCCCTCGGCATCGGCCGTTTTCTGCTCACCCCGCTGCTGCCGATCATGCAGGCGGATGCCGGGCTGACTCTGGTCGGCGGCGGCTGGCTGGCCTCGGTGAACAACCTCGGTTATCTGGCCGGAGCGTTGCTCTGCACCGTGGTGGCGTTGCCGCAGCGGCAAGCATTGCGCTGGGGGCTGGTGGCGATCGCGTTGTCCACCGCGGGCATGGGCCTGGCCCACGGCATGGTGCCGTGGCTGGTCTGGCGCTTGCTGGCGGGCGTCGCGGCGGCGGTGTTGGTGGTGCACGGCATCGCCTGGAGCATGCGCCGCCTGCAGCCCTCGGGGCATCCTCTGCTTGAAGCTTCGGTGTTCACGGGCACAGGCGTCGGCATTGTGGTGAGCGGCCTGGTGGTGGCCGTGACGCAGCCCCTGGGCGTGGGTTCGGCGGCAAGCTGGATCGGCTTCGGCGTGGCCAGCGCCGTGATCACGACGCTGGTCTGGCGCACCCTGGACAGTCCGGACCCAACGGCAACTGCGCACACCAGCACCGCAATGATCGGCAGGCCCACGGGGCCGGCCTGGACGCTCATCGCCGCCTACGGCTTGATCGGCTTCGGCTATGTGATTCCGGCGACCTTTCTACCCGTCATCGCCGGCGAGCGCCTGCACTTCCCCGCGCTGCGCGAGTGGTTCTGGCCGCTCTACGGCGCGGCGACCGTCGTCCTGACCCTGCTGTTGCCGCGCATCTTGCGGCACATCGACAACCGCTCTGCTCTGGCGGGAACCTGTATTTCGATGACCGCGGGCATCGTCTTGATCCTGGCCTGGCCGAGCATCGTCGGCCTCGCACTGGCGACGATGT
>JAJYMF010000120.1 GCA_021787175.1 Pseudomonadota bacterium
GCAGGGAAACCACGGGATACGGACACGGCACAACCGCCACCGGCGTGGGACCGGAAGCCGACGGCGGAGTTCCTCACCAAGCCACCGCGGGGCGCGGCAGCGTTCAGCCGCGAGCGCTTTAGGGAAGGTCTGAACAGGTTCAGACCTTCCCCACAGGCCATGGATGGCTTGTCGCGCATCGAGCACGCAGGTGCTTGATGCAGCGTAGCCGAATCCGGACCCCGGATCAGGTCCGGGGCAGGCTCGCGCCGGACTCGGCGCCCTCACAAGTCCAGGACGGACTTGTTCAGAGTTCCTCAGGGCACGATCGCGGCGGCGACCGGCGCGTCGTCGACCGATGCGGCCAGCACGCCGTGCAGCGCGCTGCGAAAGGCGTGGAAGCGCGCCAGTTCGCTGCCGTCGAGCTGCACCGGCGTGATCACCTCGCGGCGCAGCAGCACCGGGTTGGCCTCGACGTCGGCCTCGGCGTCGGTCGCCTGCGTCTCGATGCGCAGCGGATCGATGCGCTTGCCGCTCTCCCACAGCTCGAGATACAGATGCGGTCCGGTCGAAAGCCCCGAACTGCCGACATAGCCGATCACCTGCCCCGCCCGCACGAACTCGCCGTCGTGCAGGCCGCGGGCGTAGCGCACCATGTGGCCATAGCGCGTGCGCACGTCGGGCGCGTGGCGCACCTCGACCATGCGGCCGTAGTAGCCGTGCCAGCCGACGAAGTCGACGCGGCCGTCGGCGACGGCGCGGATCGGCGTGCCCATCGGCGCGGCGAAGTCGACGCCCTTGTGGAACTCGGGCCGGTGCAGCACCGGGTTGGTGCGCCAGCCCCAGCCCGAGGTCAGCCGCGCGTCCGGCACCGGTTCGACCAGCGGCAGCGGCATCACGCCCTGGCCCTCGGCATCGACCAGCAGGCTGCGCCCGTGCGCATCGGTGAAGCGGAACAGACGGTGCTCGTGGCCGGCGGCATAGATGGTCAGCTGCGCCAGCTGGGCATCGCTGGTGTCGGGGTTGCCGAAAAACAGCGCGCTGACGATCGCGCCCGGCGGCAGCGGCGACGGCAGGCGCTGGTCGCGATCCAGCCAGCTGGTGATGGCGCGCGCCAGCAGCGGCGAGACGTGATGCGTCACCAGCGAGTCGGCCAGCGAATTGGCCACGGTGAAGGACAGATGCTGCGGCGTGCCCTGCGGCAGCAGCGGCGCCACGACGTCGGTCCGGACCCGGGCGTCCTCCGCGGGCGCGGCGGCTTCCACGATCGCGCGGCGCAGATGATGCCGAATCGCCGGCTCGTCCGTGCCCAGCACCAGCCGGCCGCGACGCTGGCCATGCAGAATCTCGATCCGCACCAGACGGGTGCCGTGCGCGGTGTGCACGATGCAGCCCTCGACGCGGTCGCCCGGACGCAGCGCGGCCGCCGGCTCGCGGGCCGCGACGCGGCGGCCCCACTCGAAGGCCTGGCTGCGGGCAAGGCCCCAGCGGGCCAGCAGCACGTCGAGGGTTTCGCCCTTGCGTACCGTGGTGCGCGCCGGCAGGCAGCCGGCACGGGCGGGAGCGGCAAAGACGAGGCTGCAGGTGCAGCCGGCAATCAGGGCAAACGCAACGGCAAGGACGCGTCGGAACGGGCGCATCGGGCGGATTCCTCTCTCGGCGCGGACCCGTACATGGCAGGCCCGTCGCGGGTACGTGCCCGGATGTTTCCTTCCCCCGGGGCAGCGTTCCTTTATACGGGCGCCCCGTTACGTGAGCGTTAGATGAAGCTCACGCCCGGTTTACGATTCGTTACCTGGCGGCACCGGCTCAGCGCGATGAGACGTACTTCTCGCGCCGGATATGGGGGATCGGCAGACCGGCCTGCTTCAGGGCCTCGAAGGTCTGGTCGACCATGTCGGGATTGCCGCACAGATAGGCGATGTCGCCGGCCGGGTCCGGCGCCAGTTCCGGCAGGACGGCCTGCACGTAGCCGAGGCGATCGTGCGGACGCGGCTGCGACCGCGCGCCGCGGCTGAGGCAGGGGACGAAGCGGAACCGCGGTTGCATCCGGGCGAAAGCTTCAAACTCCTCGCCGTAGAGCAGCTCCGCTTCGCTGCGCGCGCCGTAGAGCAGGGCGACTTCGATACCGCGACGCTCGATCGCGGCAGCCAGCTGCGGCAGCATCGCGCGATACGGCGTCACGCCGGTGCCGGTGGCGATCAGCAGGTAGCGGCGGTTGGCGTCGCCGTCCATCAGGATGAAGCGCCCGTAAGGCCCGCTGGCTTCGATCGTGCCGCCTTCGGGCAGCGCCGACAGCAGCGCCGTCGCGGCGCCGCCGTCCACGTAGCTGACCGCGATCTCGATCCGCCGCACCGCTCCGCCGTCGGCCACCGTCGCCACCGAATAGCTGCGCTTGGTCGGCTTGCCGTCGGCATAGTGGAAATGGATCTGCACGAACTGGCCCGGCACGAAGACGAACGGCTGGCCGTCGGCGCGTTCGAAGGCCATGTGGCGGACGGCGGGCGCGAGCATGTGGCTGTGCGCGAGGCGCAGGGTGAAGTGGTCGGCCATGGGATCCGCAGTCGGGCTGGCAGGCTGGGGCCGATATACTAGCGGTTTGCATGCCCGAGCCCGCCATGACTTCCGCTCCCGCGCTCGACATCCGCGACCTGCGCAAGACCTACCCCAACGGCGTCGAAGCCCTCAAGGGCATCTCGCTGACCGTGGAGGCCGGCGACCTGTTCGCCCTGCTCGGCCCCAACGGCGCCGGCAAGTCGACCCTGATCGGCATCCTCGCCTCGCTGGTCAACGCCAGCGGCGGCGAGGCGCGCGTGTTCGGGGTGCCGGTGGACGCGCGCCGCAGCGAGGCGATGGCGCTGATCGGACTGGTGCCGCAGGAGCTCAACCTCAACCAGTTCGAGCGGCCGCTGGACATCTGCATCAACCAGGCGGGCTTCTACGGCATCCCGCGGCGCATCGCCAGCGAGCGCGCCGAGAAGTACCTGCGCGAGCTCAAGCTCTGGGACAAGGCCGAGCATTCCGCGCGCATGCTCTCCGGCGGCATGAAGCGCCGGCTAATGATCGCGCGGGCGATGATGAACGAGCCGCGCCTGCTGATCCTCGACGAACCGACCGCCGGCGTCGACATCGAGATCCGCCGCTCGATGTGGCAGTTCGTGCAGGGCATCAACCGCGCCGGCACCACGGTGATCCTGACCACGCATTATCTGGAGGAGGCCGAAAACCTCTGCCGCAACATCGCCATCATCGACCACGGCCGCATCGTCGAGCACACCACGATGCGCGCGCTGCTGGCCAAGCTCGACGTCGAGACCTTCGTGCTCGATCTGGCCGCGCACTGCCCCGACGCGCTGCCCGCGCCCGAGGGCATCGCCCTGCGCCGCATCGACGAGCACACCGTCGAGGCCGAGCTGCCGCGCGGCCGCGACCTCAACGGGCTGTTCGCGACGCTGTCGGCGGCCGGCATCGCGGTGCGCTCGATGCGCACCAAGTCCAACCGGCTGGAGGAACTCTTCGTGCGCCTGACCGCTCCCGGCAAGGAGGCCGCATGAACGCGCGCGAGCAATGGGTGGCGCTGGGCACCATCGTGCGCCGCGAGGTGATGCGCATCCTGCGCATCTGGGGCCAGACCCTGATGCCGCCGGCGATCACGATGACGCTGTACTTTTTGATCTTCGGCACCCTGATCGGCAGCCGCATCGGCACCCTGCACGGCTACACCTACATGCAGTACATCACCCCGGGCCTGGTGATGATGAGCGTGATCACCAACAGCTACGGCAACATCACCAGCTCGTTCTTCGGCGCCAAGTTCGGCCGCTACGTCGAGGAGATGCTGGTGTCGCCGATGCCGCCGCTGGTGATCCTCGGCGGCTACGTGCTCGGCGCGGTGCTGCGCGGGCTGCTGGTCGGCGCGATCGTGCTGGGTCTGTCGCTGTTCTTCACCCACCTCACCGTGGTCAATCCGTGGGTGACCGCGAGCAGCGTGCTGCTGGCCTCGGTGGTGTTCTCGCTGGCCGGTTTCATCAACGCGGTCTACGCGCGCAAGTTCGACGACATCGCCCTGGTGCCGACCTTCGTGCTGACCCCGCTGACCTACCTCGGCGGCGTGTTCTATTCGGTCGACCAGCTGCCGGCGCCGTGGCGCGGGATCTCGCACGCCAATCCCATCCTGTACATGGTCAGCGCCTTCCGCGACGGCATGCTCGGCGCCGGCGACATCGCGCTGGGGCCGGCCTATGCGGTGATGCTCGGTCTGATGCTGGTGCTGGGCTGGGTGGCGATCACCCTGCTCAAACGCGGCGTCGGCCTGCGCAGCTGAGCGGTGCGCGGGCGTAACGCCGAAGCCGAAAAAGAAAAAGCCCCGAAGGCCAGGGGGAAGCCTTCGGGGCCGGGGATGGAACAAGACCCGGGGAGAGGCCTTGCTCCGTGCGACCGGATCCAGGGGAGGGGATCGTGGCCGCGATGGACGCCGTTGCGTGCGTCCGAAATCTTAGATGGGCTCGCAGCGGCGAAAGTTCAACGGGCTTCCGCAAAAAATTTATTCGGCGTTCATCGGCTGGCAAATCAGCGGTTTGCGCCTTGTCACCGCCGCCCCGGCTTCAATGCGCCTGATCCCAGTTGGCGCCCGCGCCGACATCGACCACCAGCGGCACTGCGAGTTCGGCGGCGGCGCTCATGCGCGCGCCGACCTCGCTGCGCACGGCCTCCACGGCGTCCGCGCGCACTTCCAGCACCAGCTCGTCGTGGACCTGCAGCAGCAGGTGGGAGTCCTCGCGTTTCTCCAGCCAAGCATCCACCGCGATCATCGCGCGCTTGATGATGTCGGCGGCGGTGCCCTGCATCGGCGCGTTGATCGCGGCGCGTTCGGCGCCGGCGCGGCTGGCGGCGTTGCGGGCGCGAATGTTCTCCAGGTACAGCCGGCGCCCGAACAGGGTCTCGACGTAACCGTCCCGCGCCGCGCGCTCGCGGGTGGCGTCCATGAAGGCGCGCACGCCGGGGTAGCGGGCAAAGTAGCGGTTCATGTACTCCTGCGCCTCGTTGCGGCCGATGCCCAGCTGGCGTGCCAGGCCGAACGCGCTCATGCCGTACATCAGGCCGAAGTTGATCGCCTTGGCCGCGCGGCGCTCGTTGCCATCGACCGTATCGGGCGTCTTGCCGAACACCTCGGCAGCAGTGGCGCGGTGCACGTCCAGCCCGGCGCGAAAGGCGCCCAGCAGGCCCTCGTCGCCCGACAGGTGCGCCATGATGCGCAACTCGATCTGCGAGTAGTCGGCGGCCAGGATCACCCAGCCCGGCGGCGCGATGAAGGCCTGGCGGATGCGCCGGCCGTCGTCGGTGCGAATCGGGATGTTCTGCAGGTTGGGATCGGACGAACTCAGCCGCCCGGTGCCGGCGACCGCCTGGTGATAGCTGGTGTGCACGCGGCCGGTCTCGGGGTTGACCATCTCCGGCAGCTTCTCGGTGTAGGTCGAGCGCAGCTTGGCCAGCCCGCGATACTCGAGGATCAGCCGCGGCAGTTCGTGCTGGTCGGCGATGGCCTCCAGCGCCTCCTCGTTGGTCGAGGGCTGCCCGGTCGGGGTCTTCAGCACGGCCGGCAGCTGCAGCTCGTCGAACAGCAGCGCCTGCAGCTGCTTGGGCGAGTCGAGGTTGAACTCGCGCCCGGCGATCGCGACCGCACGCCGCTCCGCCTCGTGCATGCGCCGCGCCAGATCGGCGCTCTGGCGCTTGAGTTCGGCGACGTCGATCAGCACGCCGCGCCGCTCCATGCGCGCCAGCACCGGTACCAGCGGCAGCTCGATCTCGCGATAGACGCGCGCCAGCGCCGGCACGCCCTCGAGTCGCGGCCACAGCGCATGGTGCAGGCGCAGGGTGATGTCGGCGTCCTCGGCGGCGTAGCGGCAGGCGGTGTCGAGATCGACCGCGGCGAACGGGATCTGCTTGGCGCCCTTGCCGGCGACGTCGCTGTACTTGACCGTGGTGTAACCGAGGTAGTGCGCGGCCAGAGTGTCCATGTCGTGGCGCGTCGCGGTGGCGTTCCAGACGTAGGACTCGAGCATGCTGTCGTGGGCGAATCCCGCCAGCGCGATGCCGTGGCGCGCCAGCACGTTGAGGTCGTACTTGATGTGCTGGCCCAGCTTGGGCCGCTGCGGGTCCTCGAGGATGGGCTTGAGCGCAGCCAGCGTCGCCGCGCGATCGAGCTGCGCCGGCACGCCCGGATAGTCGTGCGCCAGCGGTACGTAGGCGGCGTGGCCGGGTTCGATCGCGAAGGACACGCCGACGATGTCCGCGCGCGTCGCGTCGAGGCTGGTGGTCTCGGTGTCGAAGCTGATCAGCGCCGCCGCGCGCAGCTTCACCAGCCAGCCGTCGAGTTGCTCCACCGTCGTCACCAGCTCGTAGGCACCGGGCGCAGCCAGGGCGGGATCGGGCGGTGCGTCGCGGGAAAGGGGGTCAGAGCCCGTTTCGCCGCGGTCTGACTCGGGAACCCGAGGCGTGTCGCGCGAAACGGGCGCTGACCGCTTTTCGGACCCCTTTTCGAGATCCTTCAGCGCTGCATTGAAGCCGTAGCGGGCATACAGCGCGCGCAACACCTCGGCGTCGCGCGGCCGTGGCGCGAGATCGATCGGCGCCTGCTCCAGCACGACATCGGTCTTGATCGTGGCCAGCTGGCGCGACAGCGGCAGCCGCGGCAGCGCGGCGCGCAGGTTTTCGCCGACTTTTCCGCCGATGGCGCCGGCATGGGCCATCACGCCATCCAGCGAGTCGTACTGCTGCAGCCACCGGGCCGCGGTCTTGGGGCCGCACTTGTCGACGCCCGGAATGTTGTCGACGCTGTCGCCCATCAGCGCCAGCAGATCGACGATGCGCTCCGGCGGCACGCCGAACTTCTCGATCACGCCGGCGCGGTCGGTGGTGGTGCCGCTCATGGTGTTGACCAGGCGCACGTGCGGACCGACCAGCTGGGCGAAGTCCTTGTCGCCGGTGGAGATGGTCACGTCGATGCCGGCGGCGGCGGCCTGCGTCGCCAGCGTGCCGATGACGTCGTCGGCCTCGACGCCGGGCACGCGCAGGATCGGCAGGCCCAGCGCCTGCACGATCGCCAGCATCGGCTCGAGCTGCGCGCGCAGCTCGTCGGGCATCGGCGCGCGGTTGGCCTTGTAGTCCGCATAGAGTTCGTCGCGGAAGGTCGGCCCGGAGGCATCGACCACGAAGGCGGCATAGTCGGGCCTGGCCGCCAGCGTCGCGCGCAGCATGTTGACCACGCCGAACAGCGCGCCGGTCGGTTCGCCCGCCGGACTGCTCAGCGGCGGCAGCGCGTGGAAGGCGCGATAAAGGTAGGACGAGCCGTCGATCAGGGTCAGCGTGGACATGAACGGATTCTCGCACGCGGCCCGCCGGCGCCGGCGCCGGGGATTACCATGAAAGACCCGCTCCGGAGCCCGCCATGAAACCCATTGTCCGATTCGCTGCCGCGCTGACCTGCGCCGTCGTCCTGCCGCTGGCGGCGCAGACGGCGCCGCCCGCCAGCGTGCCGCCACCGCCCGGCCTCGACGACCCCGGCGTCAGCCCCGCACCACCGGCCCGCAGCGCCAGCGTGTTCCCGCGCGCCGCGCTGCGTCACGACGAGCGCGACCTGCGCGGCGAGCCGCCGCCGACCATGGACGTGCGCAAACACGACGGCGACACGATCCAGGAATATCGCGTGGCGGGGCGCGTCACCATGATCCGCATCATCCCCCGGCATGGCCCGGTGCAGACCTTCTACGCCGACCCGCAGGGCCGACTGATTCCCGATCCGCGCGAGGGCCCGGTGCAGCCGGTGTATTACACGCTCTACACCTGGAAGCACTGATTCGCCGCCACGGCCGCGCTGTGCGCGCATTCCAGTGCGGTCATCCTGAAGCCAGACCCTTCGCTGCGCTCAGGGTGACAACATAAGGCGGCGCGCAGCTGCCCCGCGGCTGCCAAGCAGAACTCGCGCGCAATGCGCGATCGATCAGCGCCGTGGTTTTTTCGACTTCTCAGTGGCGGAAGTGGCGCACGCCGGTGAACACCATCGCCATGCCGTGTTCGTCCGCGGCGGCGATCGCCTCGGCGTCGCGCATCGAGCCGCCGGGCTGGATCACCGCGCGGATGCCGGCCGCGGCGGCGGTGTCGATGCCGTCGCGGAACGGGAAAAACGCATCCGACGCCAGCACGCTGCCGCGCACCTCGAGCCCGGCCTCGGCGGCCTTGAGCGCGGCGATGCGGGCGCTGATCACCCGGCTCATCTGGCCGGCACCGATGCCGACGGTGCGGCCGTCGCGCGCATAGACGATCGCGTTGGACTTGACGAACATCGCCACGTGCCAGGCAAACAGCAGGTCGCGCAGCTCCTCGGCGTCGGGCACGCGCCGGCTGACCACCTTGAGATCGGTCAGCAGCAGCGTGTCGCGGTCGGCGTCCTGCACCAGCAGGCCGCCGGCGATGCGCTTGTAATCGCGCACCGGCGCCGTCTGTTCCGGCCAGGCGCCGGTGGCCAGCACGCGCACGTTGGGCTTTCGGGAAAACACCGCCTGGGCGGCGGGCGCGATCTCGGGCGCCAGCACCACCTCGACGAACTGCCGCGCCAGGATTGCCTCGGCGGTGGCCACGTCGAGCGGCTGATTGAAGGCGATGATGCCGCCGAAGGCCGAGGTCGGGTCGCAGGCGTAGGCACGCTCGTAGGCGGTGCGGATGTCGGCGCCCAGCGCCACGCCGCACGGATTGGCGTGCTTGACGATGACGCAGGCCGGCGCTTTCTGGAACGCCTTGACGCATTCCAGCGCGGCGTCGGCGTCGGCCAGATTGTTGAACGACAACTCCTTGCCGGCCAGCATGCGCGCGGTCGCGGCGATGCCTTGCGGCGGCTGCGGCTCGAGGTAGAGCGCGCCGCCCTGATGCGGGTTCTCGCCGTAGCGCAGCGTCTGCGCGCGACGCAGCGCGAGGTGCAGCGTGGGCGCGAACGGCTCGACGTGCTCACCGTCGCTGCGCGCGCCCAGCCAGTCGGCGATCAGGCCGTCGTAATGGGCGGTGTGCGCAAACGCCTTCGCCGCCAGCCGCCGGCGCAGGTCCAGGGTCGTGCCGCCCTCGCCGCGCAACGCCTCGATCAGCGGCGCGTAATCGGCCGGATCGGTCACCACCGCCACGTGCGCGTGGTTCTTGGCCGCCGCGCGCAGCATCGCCGGACCGCCGACGTCGACGTTCTCGATCGCCTCGTCCAGCGTGCAGTCGGGGCGCGCCACCGTGCGCTCGAACGGATACAGGTTGACCACCAGCAGATCGATCGGTGCGATCCCGTGCTGGCGCATCACGGCGTCGTCGACGCCGCGACGGCCGAGCAGGCCGCCGTGCACCTGCGGATGCAGGGTCTTGACGCGACCGTCCATGATCTCGGGAAAGCCGGTCAGGTCGCTGACTTCGCGCACCGGCACGCCGGCCTCGCGCAAGGCCTGCGCGCTGCCGCCGGTGGACAGCAACTCGACGCCGAGCGCGTCCAGCGCGCGCGCCAGATCGGCCAGGCCGGCCTTGTCGGACACGCTCAGCAGGGCGCGGCGTACCGGGGACAGAGTCGCATCGAACATCGGAGCCGCTCCGCAAAAGGCGGCAAGTATAGGGCCGCCGGTCTCAGCTGATGCCGTAGGTGGCCAGCTTCTTGCGCAAGGTGGCGCGGTTGATGCCGAGCGCGGCCGCGGCGCGGCTCTGGTTGCCGCCGTGCCAGGCCATCACCTCGCGCAGCAGCGGCGCCTCGACCTCGGCCATCAGCAGCGCGTGCAGGCCCGGTTCGCAGGCGGTGTCGCCGAGATCGGCCAGATAGCGCCGCACCATCCGTGTCACGCAGGTGGCGAGCGCGCTTTCCTGTGCACCCTGGGCGGGCGCCGACGGTTGCAGTTTGACCACGTTCACGACGATCCATCCCCCGGGGCAATCCTCGCGCGGACGCTTGCTTGACCCGCGTCCGTCGCTTCCTCCGCGCGTGGCGGGTGGGCAAGCATACTCCCGCGCCCGGAGAATTTTCAGACGCCGCGCTTCACTGTAAGACGAACGGCGGCGCTACTCGAAGCCGAACTCGAACGCGACCGCATTCTTGCCCGGATCCTCGACCTCGAACACCAGCGCGGCGCTGGCGCCCGGCGCCAGTCCGCGGGCGCGCACCGCCGCGTCGCGGATGTAATCGGACGGCCGGAAGCGGCGCATCGCCACGCGGTTTTCGTCGAGATCCGAAAGACTCACGTCGACCACCGGAAACGGCTGCGCGAAGGCGGCGTCGTTGCGCAGGGTGGCACTGATGATCAGCGCGCCCGGCACCGAGGGATGCGGGCGGATGTCGCGCGAGGTCAGCTTCAGCGCCGCCAGATCCTGCACCAGCGGCAGCCGGCAGTGCAGCAACCCGCACAGACCGGCCAGCCACGGCCGCGTCGCGTCGCTGACCACCAGCGCATCGCGCTCGGCCCAGGCCAGCTGCGCCGCCAGCAGCAGCGCCAGCAGCGCGCTGCCGGCGATCCAGCGCCCGCGCTTGAGCGGCTTGCGCACGCGCGCGAAGGCCGGCGGCGCCGCGGTCGCAGGCGCCGCTTCGGGGAGCTGCAACTGCGGCGGCGGCCGGTACACCGGCATCACCAGCTGCGGCGGATCCGGTTGCGACGGTTGCGCGGGTAGGCTCTCGAAGGGCTCCGGCGGCAGCACGTCCGACAGCGTCACCAGCGCATCGAACACCGCCGCGCAGTGCCCGCAGCGCACGCTGCCGCGCGCCTGCGCCAGGGTCGCGGCGTCGAGCGCGTAAACCGTCAGACAGTCGGGGCATTGCGCGTACATGCGCGCAGTGTAGCGGCGCGACCGGCGTCAGCCGCGGTGCCCGGCGATGCGCACCCAGTCCTCGCGCATGCTCACCGTCAGCCCGACGAAGCCGCATGCGGCATAGCGCGCCAGCAGCTCGGGTTCCTGCCCGGCGAGGATGCCCGACAGCGCGAACGGCGCGCCGGGCCTGAGCCGCGCGGCGAACGTCGGCGCCAGCTCCGCCAGCGGCCCGGCGAGGATGTTCGCCACCAGCACGTCGGCGGCGGCCGGCGGCAGCGTCGTCGGCGCATGCAGCGCCAGCTGCGCGGCGACACCGTTGCGTGCGGCGTTGTCGGCGCTGGCGGCCAGTGCCTGCGGATCGTTGTCCACGCCCAGCGCCCGCGCCGCGCCCAGCTTCAGCGCGGCGATCGCCAGCACGCCCGAACCGCAGCCGTAATCGAGCAGCGACTTGCCGGCGAGATCGAGGCTTTCCAGCCATTCAAGGCACAGCGCCGTGGTCGGATGCGTGCCGGTGCCGAAGGCCAGGCCCGGATCGAGGCGCACCACCACCGCGTCGTCGTCGAGTCCTGCGGGTTCGACATTCCACGGATAGATCCACAGCCGCCGGCCGAAGCGCATCGGCTGGTAGCGGTCCATCCAGGCGCGCTCCCAGTCCTGGTCGGCGACCTCGCGAAACTCGAGGTGATCGGGCTCCAGCTCCGGCAGCAGCTCGGCCAGCGCCGCCGTCAGCCCGCGCCGATCGGCGTCGGCTGCGAACAGCGCCAGCATGCGCACCTGCGCCCACAGCGGCGTCTCGCCCACGCCGGGCTCGAAGATCGCGCGCTCGTCCGGCGTCTCGGCATCGGCGTCGGCCAGCGTCACCGCCAGCGCGCCGAGATCGGCCAGCGCCGCTTCGGCGGACTCCTGCTGCGCGGCGTGGACGGTCAGGGCAAGTTCGAGGAAGGGCATGGGGTTCCGGGGGCGATGCTGGACAATAGAGGCTTCACATGTCTCGCGCTCTTCGCGAACCCAAGCATCTGGAGCAATGCCATCCGCAAAGGGCGCAAAGGACGCATGGGCTTGCAAACTCCCCCCGAGCTTTGCGAGCTTTGCGTGCTTCGCGTCCTTTGCGGACCCGCAGCCTTTTTCGTGGCGCTACGGCGCCCGTGGATCTGCATGCTGCCGTCGCCCGGGTTGCAGCGCTCACGACCCCAGCTTGATCCCCTTGTCCTTGCGCTCGGCGATGCGCTTTTCGAGGTAGTGGATGTTCTGCCCGCCCTGGCGGAAGCCGGCGTCGCTCAGAATGCGCTGCTGCAGCGGGATGTTGGTCTTGATGCCCTCGACGACCATTTCGCCCAGCGCGATGCGCATGCGCGCGATGGCGGTATCGCGATCGATGCCGTGGGTGATCAGCTTGCCGACCATCGAATCGTAGTTGGGCGGGATGCGATAGCCCGAATACAGGTGCGAATCGACGCGCACGCCGGGGCCGCCGGGTGGGTGATACAGCGACACCGTGCCCGGCGAGGGCATGAAGCTGTCCGGATCCTCGGCGTTGATGCGGCACTCGATGGCGTGGCCGCGCAGGACGATGTCGGCCTGCTGCAGGCCCAGCTTCTCGCCGGCGGCGATCATCAGCTGCTCGCGCACCAGATCAACGCCGGTGATCAGCTCGGTCACCGGATGCTCGACCTGGATGCGGGTGTTCATCTCGATGAAGTAGAACCGGCCGTTCTCGTAGAGGAACTCGAAGGTGCCGGCGCCGCGATAGCCGATGCGCACGCAGGCCTCGACGCAGACGCGGCCGATGGCTTCGCGCTGCGCGGCGGTCAGGCCCGGCGCGGGGGCCTCCTCGACGACCTTCTGATGGCGGCGCTGCATCGAGCAGTCGCGCTCGCCGAGATGCACGGCATTGCCCTGGCCGTCGGCCAGCACCTGGATCTCGATGTGGCGCGGGTTCTCGAGAAACTTCTCCATGTACACCTGATCGTTGCCGAAGGCCGCCTTGGCCTCGGCGCGGGTCGTCGCGATGCTGTTGAGCAGCGCCGCCTCGGTGTGCACCACGCGCATGCCGCGACCGCCGCCGCCGCCGGCCGCCTTGATGATCACCGGGTAGCCGATGCGTCTGGCGGTGGCCAGGCAGGCGTCGCCGTCGTCGGACAGCGGGCCGTCCGAACCCGGCACGCAGGGCACGCCGGCCGCCTGCATGGCCTTGATCGCCTCGACCTTGTCGCCCATCAGGCGGATCACGTCGGCGGTCGGGCCGATGAACACGAAGCCCGAGCGTTCCACCTGCTCGGCGAAGTCGGCGCGCTCGGACAGGAACCCGTAGCCGGGGTGGATCGCCTGCGCGTCGGTGATCTCGGCGGCGGCGATGATCGCCGGGATGTTGAGGTAGCTCTCGGCGGCCGGCGCCGGGCCGATGCACACCGCCTCGTCGGCCATGGCCACGTGCTTGAGATTGCGGTCGGCGGTGGAGTGCACGGCCACCGTCTTGATGCCCAGCGCGTGGCAGGCGCGCAGCACGCGCAGGGCGATTTCGCCGCGGTTGGCGATCAGGACTTTCTCGAGCATGTCAGCCGATCACGAACAGCGGTTCGTCGAACTCGACCGGCTGGCCGTTCTCGGCCAGGACCGCGGCCACGCTGCCGGCGACGTCGGCCTCGATCTGATTGAACATCTTCATCGCCTCGATGATGCCGATGGTGTCGCCGGCCTTCACCGCCTGCCCGACCTTGACGAATGGCGCCCCGCCCGGGCTGGCCGAGGTGTAGAAGGTGCCGACCATCGGCGCGCGTACGACGTGACCCGGCGGAAGTGCGCCGGGCACCGGAACCGCGGCGGCGGCGGCCGGCGCGGGCGCCGCCGCGACCGGAGCGGCGGCGCTGTCGCGCGACCCATGCACCGAGGCCGCTGGTGCGGGCGCGGCCATCGCCGCCTTGGGCACGCGCGACAGGCGTACGACCTCTTCGCCCTCCTTGATCTCCAGCTCGGCGAGATTGGACTCTTCCAGCAGATCGATCAGCTTCTTGATTTTGCGCAGGTCCATGGGGGCCTCGTCCAAGCGAATCAGGGATTAGGAGGGTGCGATGTGGCGGACCGGACGGATCCGTGTCAGCGCGTCATCGCGGCGCGTCCGCCGCCCGCAGCCGCGCGATCACCGCGGCCAGCGCCAGCCGATAGCTGTCGGCGCCGAAGCCGGCGATGACACCCAGCGCGATGTCGGAAAAATACGAATGGCGACGAAACGCCTCGCGCGCATGCACGTTGCTCAGGTGCACCTCGACGAACGGGATCGCCACCGCCAGCAGGGCATCGCGCAAGGCAACGCTGGTATGGGTGTAACCGGCCGGATTGAACAGGATGGCCGCGATGCCCTCGCCCGCCGCGGCATGCACGCGCTCGATCAGGGCGTGCTCGGCGTTGGACTGGAAGCTGACCAGGGCGTGGCCGGCGGCGGCGGCCTCGGCGCGCAAGCCGGCGTCGATCGCGGCCAGCGAGGTGCGCCCGTAATGGGCCGGCTCGCGCTCGCCCAGCAGATTCAGATTGGGGCCGTGCAGGACCAGGATCGCAGCCACGCAGTCCGTTTCCGGGCGCCGTCAGGACGGCTGAGCGGGCAAGTCTGCGCGGCTTCGCCGTTGTTGTCCATATCGCCGTCGATCGGCGATGTTCGTTGCTGTTACAGCGCGGGCTCGATCCAGCGCTGCAGCTCGCCGGGCGCAAAGGCGCCCAGCTTGGTGCGCAGGATCAGGCCGTCGCGACTGATCAGCACGCTGTACGGCAACGCCCCGCGGGTGTCGCCGAAGCGCAGCGAGGGGTCGGGGCTGGCGTCGAGGCCGATCAGGACCGGATAGTCCACCGGCACCTGCGCCAGATAGGCCCTGACCGCCGCCGGCTCGTCCATGGCGATGCCGATCACGCTGAAGCCGCGCGCCGCATACGCCGTCTGCGCCTGTGCCAGCGCCGGCATCTCCTCGCGGCAGGGACCGCACCAGCTGGCCCAGAAGTTCAGCAGCACGAGCCTGCCGTGCCAGCGCGCCAGCGGCGTCGGCTGGCCGCGAAGGTCGGGCAGGATCGGCGCATCGGCGCGATCGCCGATGCCCAGGACCGATACTCCGGGCGGCGGGGGCGGCAACCGCAGCTGCCACCAGCGTCCCGCGAGCAGTCCGCCGAGGCCGGCCAGCACGGCCAGGCCCAGCACCAGCAGCAGCGCCTTACGGTCCATGCGCCGCCACGGCCTGCACGCGGGCGAGAAAGCCGTCGGCGCCCTCCTCGCCGATCAGGCGGCGGGCGCGCTCCTCGTGACCGTCGCGGCCGAAGAACAGGAATCCCGGCGGGCCGATCAGGCCGTAGTGCGCCAGCAGCGCGCGGTCGGCCGCA
Source organism: Pseudomonadota bacterium (assembly GCA_021787175.1). Classification (GTDB taxonomy): domain Bacteria; phylum Pseudomonadota; class Gammaproteobacteria; order Xanthomonadales; family Rhodanobacteraceae; genus Metallibacterium. Next base: position 15,154 of record JAJYMF010000120.1, read on the forward strand.
TCGTTGGCGGTGACATCCGCGCGCAGCAGCACGAAGCCCGACAGCGCGTCACGCACGCGCGGATCGGCCAGCGTGCCGGCTTCCATCGCCTTGCAGCTGACGCACCAGTCGGCATACACGTCCAGCATCGCCGGGCGACCCTGCACCGCGGCCGCGGCGACGGCGCGCTCGACGTCGGCGACGGTCTTGACCGGCTGCATCGCCAGCACGGCGGTCGGCACCATGTTGCCGTCACGCGCGGCCGTCAGCCCGGTCAACGGCGTCAGCAGCGCGTTGCCGCCGGCGGCGACGCCGACGATCTCGGCGGCGCCGGCCAGCAGCAGCAGCACGCCCAGCGCCTTCCACAGCCGGCGCCAGCCGGAAGCGCCCTCGGGCAGGCGTTCCAGCGCGCCCAGCCAGACCGCTGACGCCACCAGCAGCGCGCCGGTCAGCAGCATGATCCAGCGCACGTCGAGCACGCGGTCGAGCATCCAGATCGCCAGGCCCAGGAACACCACGCCGAACACCGCCTTGACCGTGTTCATCCACGCCCCGGCGCGCGGCAGCAGGGCGCCGGCGGCGACGCCGAAGGCGATCAGCGGCAGGCCCATGCCCAGCCCGAACAGAAACAGCGCCAGCGCGCCGAACAGCGGGCTGCCGCTCTGGCTGATGTAGAGCACGCCGGCGACCAGCACCGGGGTGACGCAGGAGGTGACGATCAGCGCCGACAGCAAGCCCATCACGGCCGCGCCGAGCAGCGAGCCGGCACGCTGACGATCGCTGGCGCCGGCCAGCCGCGTCTGCCAGCGCGCCGGCAGCTGCAGCTCGTAGAACCCGAACATGCTCAGCGCCAGCGCCACGAACAGCAGCGCCATGGCCCACACCACCAGCGGCCGCTGCAGCCAGGCCTGCAGATTGGTGCCGACCAGGCCGGCGACCACGCCGACCGCGGCGTACACCACGCTGGCGCCCACCACATAGGCCAGCGACAGCGCGAAGGCGCGGCGCGGCGTGGCGCGCGCACCGCCGCCGGCGATCAGGCCGGACAGGATCGGAATCATCGGCAGCACGCAGGGCGTGAACGCGATCGCCAGGCCGCCGAGGAAAAACAGCGCCAGCGCCAGCAGGCGACTGGAACCGAGCAGGCCGGCGAGATGCTGCTCGGCGGTGCCGGCCGCAGCGGACCGCGTCGAGGGCGTTGCAGGCGTGGCGGATGAGCCGCCGCGATCCGCGAACGCGTTCGCCGTGACGGCCGACGGCGGCGGCGCGAACACCGTGCGGGCGGCATCGGCGTCCGCGGCGGCGGGCGGCGACGCGCCGTCGGTCAGCGCCAGGGTCAGCACGTCGGTATGCGGCGGGTAGCAGATCTTGGGATCGACTTCGTGACAGCCCTGCATGCTGACCGCCAGCGTCAGCGTGCTGCCGTCGCCGCGGTACGGCAGGGTCGCGTCGAGGCTGTGGCGATAGATGATCGACGGGCCCTGATAAGGATCCGGATGCACGACGCCCGCGGGCAGCGCCAGCGCGCCGAGGGTGATGCCCGGTGTTTTCGCCACGACATGGATGCGCTGGCGGTACAGGTAATAGCCGTCGGCGATCGCCCAGTGCAGATGCACCACGCCGGGTTCGACGCGGGCGCTGAGGCGAAACGCCTGCGTCACCGGCAGCAGGCCGTCGGCCTCCTGCGCGTGCACGGCCAGGCCGGGAAGGATCAGCAGCAGCAGTGCGGCGAGGCCGCGGCGCATCAGGCTCACGATGAATACCCTTGCATGGTGCGCACGGGACCGGACCGTACGCGGGACGATTACGCCGACGCGACCGCGGCCCGCACCCAGTCCAGATAGGGCGCGTGCCCGCTGTCGATCGGCAGTGCGATCACTTCCGGCAACGTGTAGGGATGCAGCGCCAGCAAGCGTGCCTGCAGCGCCGGAAACGCGTCGTGCGTGGTCTTGATCAGCAGCAGTTCTTCCGACGCCGACTGCACCGCGCCCTGCCAGCGGTAGACCGAGGTCAGGCCCGGCACCCGGTTGACGCAGGCGGCCAGACGCTCCTCGACCAGGGCGCGCGCGATGCGCTCGCCGCTGGCCGCATCCGGGCAGGTACACAGGACCAGCAGCACGCTCATGCCCACACGCTCATAGCCCTTCGAGGCTAGCACAGCCGCCGTGGCGGCCGCCTGCAGATCGCACCGGCAAAGCGTCATGCCGCCGCCCTTGAAAGCCGCGCCGATGACCCCACCCAGCGGGCACACCGGGCCAACCCCTTCACGCGGGTTTTTTCTGTCGCTAACATTGGCACTCACTGCTGCCGAGTGCTAACAAGGCAGGCCCCGTCCCAATTCGTCAACCCAATGGTGGAGTCATCATGAAACTGCGTCCGCTGCATGATCGCGTGATCGTCAAGCGTCTCGAGGAAGAGCGGGTTTCCGCCGGTGGCATCGTCATCCCCGACAGTGCCGCCGAGAAACCCAGCCGCGGCAAGGTCATCGCCGCCGGCGCCGGCAAGGTGCTCGACGACGGCAAGGTGCGTCCGCTCGACGTCAAGGCCGGCGACACCATCCTGTTCGGCAAGTGGTCCGGCACCGAGGTCAAGGTCGACGGCGAAGAGCTCCTCGTGATGCGCGAGGAAGACATCCAGGCGGTGTTCGAGGGCTGAGCGTCGGGAGTGGAACCGGGAAGCAGGGAGTTGCCAAGCGCGTAATCGCCGCGCACGCCCCTCCATCCCACCCGCCCGCTCTCCGGCTCTGCCGCTTTTCGCCATTTCCCACTTCCCATTCCCAACTTCCAAAGGTCAAGCAACCATGGCTGCCAAAGAAGTCCGTTTCAGTGAAGACGCCCGCGCCCGCATGCTGCGCGGCGTGAACATCCTCGCCAACGCCGTCAAGACCACGCTGGGCCCCAAGGGCCGCAACGTCGTGCTCGAGAAGAGCTATGGCGCGCCGACGATCACCAAGGACGGCGTGTCCGTCGCCAAGGAGATCGAGCTGGCCGACAAGTTCGAGAACATGGGCGCGCAGATGGTCAAGGAAGTCGCTTCCAAGACCTCCGACATCGCCGGCGACGGCACCACCACAG
>JAJYMF010000002.1 GCA_021787175.1 Pseudomonadota bacterium
GTAGTAGTGCAGCACCGCCGGCACGATGCCGGCCGCGCCGTTGGTGGGTGCGGTGACCACGCGGCCGCCGGCGGCGTTTTCCTCGTTGACCGCCAGCGCGTACAGGTTGACCCAGTCGAGGATGCTCAGCGGATCGCGCAGGCAGGCCTCGGGCTGCGCGCGCAGCTCGGCGGCCATTGCCGGTGCGCGCCGCTTCACTTTCAGCCCGCCGGGCAGCGTGCCGGGCGAGCGCAGGCCGCGCGCGACGCAGTCCTGCATCGCCTGCCAGAGCGCGCGCAGGCCGTCGCGGATCTCGGCCTCGCTGCGCCAGACGCGTTCGTTCTCGAGCATCACCGCGGCGATGGTCTTGCCGGTCTGCGCACAGATCGCCAGCAGCTCGTCGCCGCTGTGGAAGGGATGCGGCAGCGGCGTGGTGTCAGCGACGATGCGGTTCTCGGCGGCCTCGTCGTGATTGACCACGAAGCCGCCACCGACCGAGTAGTAGTCGCGTGTCGCCAGCAGCTCGCCAGCGGCGTTCCAGGCGGAAAAGCGCATGCCGTTGGAATGATGCGGCAGCTTCTGGCGTTTGTTGAAAACCAGATCCTTTGCCTCGTCGAAGGCGATCGGATGCCGCCCCAGCAGGCGGATGCGCTGCCCGCCGCGGATGCGCTCGAGCGTCGCCGGGATGGCGTCGGGATCGACCTGGTCCGGCCACGTGCCCTCGAAGCCGAGCAGCACCGCCTTGTCGCTGCCGTGGCCGCGCCCGGTCAGCGCCAGCGAGCCGAACAGCTCGCACTGCACGCGCGCGACCTCGCCCAGCACACCCTTCTCGTCCAGCCAGCGGCTGACGAAGCGCGCCGCGGCGCGCATCGGTCCGACCGTGTGCGAGGACGACGGACCGATGCCGATCTTGAACAGATCAAAGGTGCTGACGGCCATGGCGGGTCCTGCGCGGCGTCGCGAAGTAAGTGAAGGCTGCGTATTCTATGCCGTCCCCCCCGAACCGCACCCTACGCCGGCGCATGCGGCTGCAGCTCTACCAGCGTGACGATTGCCACCTCTGCGACCTCGCGCTGGCGGTGCTGGCCGCGGCCGGGGCGCCGGAGTTCGCCAGCGTGTGGATCGACGACGACCCCGTGCTGGAGGCGCGCTACGGCGAGCGCGTGCCGGTGCTGCGCGACGCGCGCGACGGCCGCGAGCTGGACTGGCCGTTCGACGCCGCCGCGGTGCGACGGTTTCTGGCCGACGGCGCGGCCTGATCCCGGTCAAGGCGCGCGTGCCGCCGCGGGGCAAGACTGCGGGCATGACCGATCCTGCCCTGTACCCCTGTTTCCTCGGCCCCTACGGCGAAAACGACGAGCTGTTCGAGCGCGTGCTGGTCGAACTGCTGCGCGACCACGTGTTCTGGCGGCGCAATTTCCATCCCGAGGATCCGCCGGCGATTCCGACCCACGCCGCGCAGCGCGCCGACTATCAGGCGTTCACCGCGCGCATGCGCCGCGAGCTGCACGCGCTGACCGCGGCGCTGAAGCGCTCGGTGCCGTTCCACAGCCCGCGCTACATCGGGCACATGGCCTCGGACCTGCTGCTGCCGGGATTGCTGGCGCAGATGGTCACGCTGCCCTACAACCCCAACAACGTCGTCGGCGATGCCGCGCCGGTGACGCTGGACATGGAGATCAGCGTCGGCCTGCAGCTGGCGCGCATGCTGGGTTACCCCGACGACGAGACGCGCCCCGACTGCGCCTTCGGTTGCCTGACCTCGGGCGGCACCAGCGCCAACATCCAGGCGCTGCGGCTGGCGCTGACGCAGAAGTGCTGGCCGCCCGCGCTGGCCGCGGCGCTGCGCGCCTGCGGCGAGGACCTCGTCGTGGCCGCGCTGCCGGCCGGCGTGGTCGCCTGCGACGACTGGCAGCTGGGCAATCTGCCGGCCGCGGCGACGGTCGCCCTGCTCGAAGCCTGGGTCGCGCGCCTGGCCGCGGCGAGCGCGGCTGAGCGCGCACGCCTCGCCGCCGCGCTGGCACAGCAGCGCGTCGAGAGTCTCGGCATCGCCGAGTTCTTCCGCCGCCATCCGCAGCTGGACGCGCCGTGGGTGATCACGCCGGTGACCGCGCACTATTCGTGGCCCAAGGCGGTCAAGCTGCTCGGCCTCGGCAGCGCCCAGCTGAGAACGGTGCCGGAGCGCGCCATGCGCATGGACGCCGACGCGCTGGACGCGTTGCTCGATCAGGCGCAGTGGCAGCGCCAGCCGGTGCTGATGGTGGTCGGCGTGCTCGGCACCACCGAGTTCGGCACCATTGATCCGATCGACCGCATGGTGGCCGCGCGCGAACGCAGCGCCGCGGCCGGGCTCGGCTTCGACGTGCACGTGGACGCGGCCTGGGGAGGTTATCTGACCACGCTGTTTCGCGCCGCGGACGGCAGCCTGCTACCGCCGGAGCGCGTGCGCGAGGGCTTCGCGCAGTTTCCCGGCGCCGGCGTGCACGCCGCCTTCGCGGCGCTGGCCGCGACCGACAGCGTCACCGTCGATCCGCACAAGCTCGGCTATCTGCCCTACGGCGCCGGTGCCTTCATCTGCCGCGACCATCGGCGCATGGCGCTGCTGGCCGAGGACGCCGACTACGTCTTCGATCGCGCTGGCGCCGCCGATTACCGCGCCACCTTCCGTGCGCTGGGCCGCTACACGCTGGAAGGCTCGAAGGCCGGCGCCGCGGCCGCGGCCGCCTATGTCACCCACCGCGTGCTGCCGCTCGATCGCGAGCACTTCGGCCGCATTCCGCGCGAGACGGTGCTGGCGGCCGAGCGCTTTCGCGCCGACATCGGGCGCTTCGCCGCCGCGGTGGCCGATTGCGTCACGGTGACGGTGCCGTTCGAGCCCGACAGCAACCTGGTGTGCCTGGCGCTCAATCCGCGCGGCAATCATGCGGTGGCGGTGTGCAACGCCTTCGTCGCGTCCCTGCACGAACGGTTGCGCGTCGATCCGCAACAGCCGCTGCAGTTGAAGGCGTTCTTCGGTTCGATCACCGCGCTGCGGCCGGCGGCGCTGGGGGCGCACGATACCGCGCGCATCCTCGCCGCGCTGGATCTCGATCCGCGCACGCTGACGGCCGCACCGCAGGCGCAGGCCGGCGCGGACGACCGCCTGCTGATCCTGCGCCACACGCTGATGAACCCGTTCCTGCGCGACGAGGAAAACGACCGCGACTATCCGCGCATGTATCTCGACTACCTTGCTGGCCTCGT
>JAJYMF010000018.1 GCA_021787175.1 Pseudomonadota bacterium
CCGCGCAGGACCTTCAACTGAAACAGAGCGTTGCGCTATTCCTCGGCAAGAAGTGACTCAATGTAGCGAATGCTGCCCCGGTAGCGCGGGATGACGTTGTACTTCAGCGCGTTGACACGCTTTTGCGTCTTGCGTTGCTCCACCAGCAGGCGCCAGAGCGCGGTCTCGGCCTCGCCGAGCTGGGCAAGGAGTACGGCGATGGCGCCCATGCGCGCCCGCGCCTCGTCAATACTTGCGTCCGTCCACATGAGGCCGATGGGTTGGATCGGGGTGCTCTGCACGCTGACGGTCGGATACTCGACCCCGACGCTGCTGCGCGGCAGGATGCGCACAGACAGTACCGGCCGCAGCCCAAGCACCGTCTGACGCAACTGGGTGCCGCCCATGCGCATGTGCGCGACGGTCAGCCAATGGTAGGCATCCTCGAATGCCCTGCCGGCCGAGCGGCGCAAGTCGCGGTACTGGCTCAAGCGCTGGCGCACCAGGCGAGTGAGCAGCTCCCGCTTGCGCTCGAGCAGATCGTGCCCCTGCTGCAGCGTCACGATCTCGCGACGCAGGTCGAGCAGAGTACTCTTGGTAGGGCGAACCTTGAGCCGGGTGGTCACGCGGTCTTCGGCGCATCGCCGCGCCAGTGATGATGTTTGGCCAGGTCGGCCGGGTCCACCCGTGTGAGCGCCTGCGGCGGCAGCAGCGAGAGCAGATCCCAGGCGAGGTCCAGCGTCTCGACGATGCTGCGTTCCTCGTCTTCGCCCTGACCCACGAACCGACGCTCGAACGCCTCGGCGAAGGTGAGATACCCCTGGTCGCTCTCGGACAACTCGTCGGAGCCTATGATCGAGGCTAGGTTGCGGGCGTCGAGAGCCCGCGCATAACAGGCGTACAGTTGCGTCGCGACGTGGCCATGATCTTCGCGCGTGCGCGCCTCGCCAATCCCGTCCTTCATGAGGCGCGACAGCGACGGCGGCACGTCCACCGGCGGATAGATACCGCGGTTGTCGAGCTCACGGCTCAAGACCAGCTGCCCTTCGGTGATGTACCCGGTGAGATCGGGAATGGGGTGCGTGATGTCGTCGGATGGCATCGAGACCACAGGCATCATGGTGATCGAGCCGTGATGCCCGCGGATGCGCCCAGCGCGCTCATAGATCTCCGCCAAGTCGGAATACAAATAGCCCGGATAGCCCTTGCGGGCGGGCACGTCGCCCTTTGCGGTCGCGACTTCGCGCAGCGCTTCTGCATAATGGGTCATGTCGGTGAGCACCACGAGGACGTGCAAATCCTGCTCGAACGCGAGATATTCCGCCGCGGTGAGGGCGGCGCGCGGCAGGATCAGCCGCTCGATGGTGGGCTCGTCGGCAAGGTTCAGGAACATGACGACGTTGCGCAGCGCGCCGCTCTCTGCAAACGAGTCGCGGAAGAACTGCGCAACGCTGAACGATACGCCCATGGCCGCAAACACCACGGCGAACCGTGATTCCTCGCCCGGGAGGCGCGCCTGACGCACGATCTGCGCGGCGAGACGATTATGAGGCAGACCCGAGCCGGAGAAGATCGGCAGCTTCTGCCCGCGCACCAGCGAGTTCAGACCGTCGATGGTGGAGATTCCGGTCTGAATGAACTCGCGCGGGTAGGCGCGTGCGGCGGGATTCACGGGCGCGCCGTTGACGTTGCGCATGAGCCCGGAGAGAAGCGGGGGGCGCCCGTCACGCGGCTGTCCTACGCCGCTGAGCACCCGGCCGAGGATGTCCGAAGCCACTGTGATCTCGAACGGTTGATCGAGAAAGCGCACCCACGTGCGCTCGAGATCGAGACCGTCCGTGCCCTCGAGCACCTGGACCAGCACGACCTCCTCGGAGGTGCGGATCACCTGACCGCTACGCCGCCGTCCGCTGTGGTCGCGCACGACCACCCGGTCGCCGAGCGCCACCCCTGGTACGCCGCGCATATACAGCAGCCCGCCGCGCGCGGCCGATGCGAGACGGTATTCCTTGTCGCTCATTGCCGTGCCTTGGCATGCGCGGCGTACTCGCTCGCGAGGTGAGTGAATTCGGCGTCGGCTTTTGCCGCGAATTCGTGCAGGGACTCCACTTGGCTATTGGAATAGCTGCCCTTCAGGCGACGCACGCTGGCAAGAAGGGGCAGCCGCAGCAGCTCCTGCACCGACACCCCCTGTTCCAGCAATTCCAATCCTCGCGTGTAGACGGACAGCGTCTGGTCGAGCAACGCGAACTGCCTCTTCGGCGAACAGTAGCTGTCCACCGGATCAAGGGCGCTCTGCTGCAGCACGGCTTCCTTGAGCAGCGCTGCGCCCTCGAGCATCCAGCGCTGCTGTGGCGAGAGCGCGTCGGGTCCCACCAGATTCGCAATGCGTGAAAGTGCGTCGGCCTGCGAGAGAATACCGAGTGCAACCGCGCGCTGCTCCTGCCAGCGCGGATCGACATTCTTTGCCCACCAACCGCTGCAGCTCCCGATGTATCCGGAGAAACTTTCCACCCAGTCCACCGCGGGATAATGGCGAGCGTCGGCGAGCTCCTTCGACAACGCCCAGAAGGTTTCCACGATCTCCTTCGTGTGGCTCGTCACCGGCTCCGAGAAATCGCCTCCGGGCGGGGACACCGCGCCGATCACCGTGATCGAGCCGCTGGCGCCGGAGAGCGTCTTGACGCGTCCGGCGCGCTCGTAGAAGGCCGCGAGACGCGAGGCGAGATAGGCGGGATAGCCCTCCTCGACCGGCATCTGCCCCTGGCGTCCTGCCAGCTCACGAAGCGCCTCGGCCCAGCGGCTCGTCGAGTCGGCGACCATCACGACGTCGTAGCCCTGGTCGCGGTAATACTCCGCGAGCGTTGCGCCCACATAGATGGAAGCCTCGCGCGCGACTACCGGCATGTTGGATGTGTTGGCGACCAGGATCGTGCGCTCCATGAGGGAGCGACCGGTGTTGGGGTCTGTGAGCTTCGGAAAGCTGTCGAGAATGTCGACCATCTCATTACCACGCTCACCGCAGCCGACGTAGATCACGATATCGGCATCTGCCCAGCGCGCGATCTGGTGCTGCACGATGGTCTTGCCCGCGCCGCACGGGCCGGGCACCGCGGCGCGCCCGCCCTTGACCAGCGGAAAGAACGTATCGAGCACGCGCTGTCCGGTGATGAGCGGTGCCACCGCGCTGGCGCGTTGGCGGTAGGGACGCGGACTGCGTACCGGCCAGCGGTGA
>JAJYMF010000160.1 GCA_021787175.1 Pseudomonadota bacterium
GTCGATGCGGTACGCCGCGTGTTCGCGATCAAGGGGCGTCCGGCGGATCACCCACTCATCGTCCACCTCGCCTCGGCCGGCGCGATCGGTGACTGGGCCCGCAGCGTGCCGGCGGCGGCCGAGGCGCTCGCGTGCGCCTTCTGGCCGGGGCCGCTCACGCTGGTGCTGCCGTGCCAGCCGCACGTGTTGGACGCCGTCACCGGCGGCCAGGACAGCGTCGCGCTGCGGGTGCCGGCGCACCCGCTCGCGCTGAAGCTCATTGCCGCGGCCGGCGCGCTGGTCGCGCCCTCGGCCAACCGCTTCGGCCGCGTGTCCCCCACTACTGCCGCGCACGTGGCCGAAGAACTGGGCGAGGCGGTCGACCTGATCCTCGACGGCGGGCCCTGCACCGTCGGCGTGGAATCGACCATCGTCAGTCTGTTGTCCGACGCGCCGGCGCTGCTGCGCCCCGGGCACATCACGCCCGAGCAGATCGAGGCGGTGCTGGGCCAGCCGCTTGCGCACCGCGGGGAGGGCGTGCGGGCGCCTGGCCTGCTGCCCGCCCACTATGCGCCGTCCACCCCGGTCGAGCTGGTCGAGCCGGCGCGGCTCGGCACGCGCGCGGCAAGCCTCGTCGCAGCCGGTCTGCGCGTTGCCGTGCTGGACAGGGGGGCCGAGGCCGCGTTGCCAGCGGAGGCCGTGCGCGTCGCGACGCCGCGCGCGGCAGACGCCTATGCGCGGGCCCTCTACGCTACGCTGCGGGCCTGCGATGGCAAGGGCTACGATCGCCTGCTCGTCGAGCTGCCGCCCGACGCCCCGGCCTGGATCGCGGTGCGCGATCGCCTCGGACGCGCCGCACGGGCCTTTGAGGACGCGCGCGCCGGCGCAGGGGATCCCCGCACCGCAGCGGACCGCGGGCCGCGGGAGTGAGAAAAAAGGGGGCGTCGACGACGCCCCCGGGTCGCGCACACGCTCGGTCCGGCTACGCCGCTGCCAGGTCGTAGCGTTGACGCGCCGCCGCGATCGCGACTTCCTTGTTCGGGAACACGTTCTCCTCCCGCAGCAGGTCGAGCAGGCCGGTTCGGCCAAACGCCTCCGCGACTGGCTTCTTGAGGCTGCTGAACATCAGGGTGATACCCTCCTGGCGCAACCGCAGCGCGAGTTCGCGAACCTTGTCCTCGCCCGACGCGTCGAGCTCGTTGATGCCGGACGCGATCACCAGAATGCCGCGTGTCTGCGGATAGCGCGCCAGCACTTCCAGCATGCTGTCCTCGAACGCCGCCACATTGAGGTAGGTCAGCGAACGGTCGAAGCGCATCGCGACGAAATTGCGCCCGAGCGGTTCCAACTCGGCGGCGTCCATGCCGCCCATGCTGCCGTCCGCCTTGCGCCCGAGCAGCGCGGCGCGCGGCTTCATGGTGCGCATCAGGAACAGCGCGGCCGTCAGCGCCATGCCGATGAGGATGCCGTTGGCAATATCAGGCGCGAAGGCGAGCGTGGCGGCGAAAGTCACCATGCCTGCGATTGCGTCGCTGCGCTGCACCTTCCAGGCCTGGATCAGCGGGGTGACCCGGATCAGCCCAAACACCGCCATCATGACGATCATCGCCAGTACTGCCTGGGGCAGGTGGTACAGATAGGCCGTGAGAAACAGAAGGACCACGAGCACCACGAGCGCACTGACCACCGCGAACAGGCCTGTCCTGGCGCCCGCGCGTCCGGCGACGGCCGAGCGGGAGAAGGAGCCGCTCACCACGTAGCTCTGGAAGAATGCGCCGACGATGTTTGCCAGGCCCTGCCCGACCAATTCCTTGTTGGTGTCGATGCGCTGATGGCCCTTCGCCGCCAGAGCCTTGGACACGGCGGTCGCCTCCAAGAAGCCGATCAGCGCCATCACGAAGGCGGCCGGTAGCAAGGCCAGCATGATGGCCCAGTCCAGCGTGGGCGCCTTGAACGCCGGCAGACCTTCGGGGATCTTGCCTGCCACATCGCCGCCCGCGGCGAGTGTCACCTTGCCGTCCTTGACGCTCTGGAAGCGCCACTGGCCTTCCTGCGCGACGGCGCCTGCGGGCAGATGATCTGGCCGATAGAATGTCGGGCCGTCGCTGCCCTGAATCAGAACCAGGGGCTGCGCGTGGATTTCCAGACGCCGCGCGTTGTTCGCCTTCTTCAGGTAATCGATGCGCACTTCCAGCACCTGGATCTCCGAGCGCAGCGCAGCCAGTGCGGTGGCAGGCGCATCGGTCGCTTCCGCTTCGCGCAGCGCGCCGCGTTGTGCGGTGGCCTCGGCGGACAAGCGCTTCACTTCCTTGTTGGTGTCGATGAAAGCCTCGATCATGCTGCGCACGTGGGCATCCGCAACCCGATCCACCGTCGGCGTGGCGACCCGTTCGTAACCAATCACGGCGCTGAGGCCCGTGCCGAACACGACCGCCAGGAGCACTGCCGGCATCTTGGGCAGCCAGCGGAACAACAGCCACATCATCAGGCCGGTGCCGACCGCAAAGGCCACTGCCGGCAGGTAGGCCTGGTCGGCGCGCTCCAGCAGCGCGGTCACGTCGCCCACGAAGCTGCCGGTGCCGGGATTGGGTATGTTCATGATGAAGCGCAGCTGCGACAGGCCGATGATGAGCGCCGCGGCGTTGGTGAAGCCGACCAGTACCGGGTGGGACACGAGGTTGACAATGCCGCCCAGCTTGAACGCACCCATCAACAGGCGCAGCACGCCCACCATCAGGGCGAGCAGGATGGACAGCGCGATGAACTCGTCCGAGCCGGCCAGGGCGAAGGGCGCGATCGCCGCGGCCGACATCAGCGACAGCATCACCACCGGCCCGGTGTGCAACAGGTTGAAGTTGCCGAACAGGGCCCCGACCACCACGGGCAGCAGCGCCGCATACAGGCCGTAGACCACGGGCAGGCCGGCGAGCAGAGCGTAGGCCATGCTCTGCGGAACCAGAACGAGGGCGACGGTGATGCCGGCGACCACGTCGGTGCGCAGGGTCGCCCCCGACATCGGGAACCATCTCAGGAAGGGAAGCCAGGTTTGCATGGTGGGTGACATCTAAATCTCCTTGATTGTGCGGTCCATGCCGCGATGAAACTCGATGAGACCCATTGTGCGAGCGCGGGGTATATATTAAAAAATCAATTATTAATATGTTTCACATAGATATTTATCTATTTATAATAGCGCTCATGGCTCAACCTACCGTCCGCCAACT
>JAJYMF010000349.1 GCA_021787175.1 Pseudomonadota bacterium
ATCGCGAAATGCGGGCAGGCCGTGGCGCGGCGCCGGCGGAAAATAGGTGCCGGCGAAGAACGGCGTCAGGTCCTCGGGATCGAGCATCAGCGTCAGCGGCCAGCCGCCGGGGCGGCCGCTCAGCGCCTGGTGGGCCAGCTGATAGACCTTGTCGAGGTCGGGGCGCTGCTCGCGATCGACCTTGATGTTGACATACAGCGCGTTCATCACCGCGGCGGTGGCGGCGTCCGCGAAGCTCTCGTGCGCCATCACGTGACACCAGTGGCAGGCCGCATAGCCGATCGACAGCAGGATCGGCTTGCCGCTGGCGCGCGCCTCGGCCAGCGCGACGGCATCCCAGGGTTGCCAGTGCACGGGGTTGTCCGCGTGCTGGCGCAGATACGGGCTGAGGGTGTCGGCGAGGCGGTTGGGCATGGCAGCGGTGCGTTGCAGGCAGGCCCCAGCCTAACGCCAGGCTGCCGTGCTTGTAGCCCGGGGGTGGCTCGGTTACCGTTCCGGCCCCTTCCGCAAGGCGCCGCCGTGGCCTCCGAGCCTGCCTATCCCGCCCTGTTCCTCAAACGCGGCGAGGAGGCGCGCCTGCGCGCCGGCCACCTGTGGGTGTTTTCCAACGAGATCGACGTCGCGCGCTCGCCGCTGGGCGCCTTCGCGCCCGGCGACGCCTGCGCCATCGTCGACGCGCACGGCAAGCCGATCGGCATCGGCTACGTCAATCCGCATTCGCTGATCGCGGCGCGCCTGGTCAGCCGCGGCGTCGGGCACGCGCTGGACCGCTCCCTGCTGACGCATCGCCTGAACGTCGCCCTGGCGCTGCGCGAGCGCCTGTACGCCGAACCGTATTACCGCCTGCTGTTCGGCGAATCCGACGGCGTGCCGGGGCTGACGCTCGACCGCTACGGCGACGTGATCGTGGCGCAGGCGACCAGCGCCGGCATCGAGCGCCTCAAGCCCGAGGTCGAGGCGGCGGTGCAGAAGGTGCTCAAGCCGGCCGCGATGATCTGGAAGAACGATGCCGGCATCCGCGCGCTCGAAGGCCTGCCGAGCTATGCCGACATCGCCTTCGGCACGCTGCCGGACGCCGGTGCCGTGGTGCGCGAGGGCGGACTCGAGTTCGGCGTCGATCCGATCGGCGGCCAGAAGACCGGCTGGTTCTACGACCAGCGCGCCAACCGCGACCGTTTCGTGGCCCATGTCGCGGGCAAGCGCGTGCTGGATCTTTTCAGCTACCTCGGCGCCTGGGGCCTGCGCGCGGCTGCCGGCGGGGCCAGCGAGGTGGTGTGTGTGGACGCTTCCGCCGTCGCGGTCGAGGCGGTGCGCGCCAACGCCGCGCGCAACGGCCTGGGCGATCGCGTGCGCGCCGTGCACGCCGACGCCTTCGACGCCCTGCACGATCTGCGCGCCGCGCGCGAGCACTTCGACGTGGTGGTGGTCGATCCGCCGGCCTTCATCAAGCGCAAGAAAGACCTCGTCGAGGGCCGTCTGGCCTACCGCCGCATCAACGAGGCGGCGATGCAGGTGCTCGGCCGCGACGGCCTGCTGGTGAGCTGTTCGTGCTCGTATCACCTGAGCCGCAGCGACCTGCTGGCGTCGCTGCAGGCCGGCGCGCGGCATCTCGACCGCCAGTTGCAGGTACTGGAGAAACTGCAGCAGGGGCCGGATCATCCGCTGCATCCGGCGATCCCGGAAACGGATTATCTGAAGGGCTATCTGTGCCGCGTGCTGCCGGCCTGAGCACTCGCGGATCGGATCGCTGCACGGCCTGTCCGCACCGGACAACGCCCGCCCGCACGGGTCGTCCGCAACGATTTCTTTTCAAGTGCGGCACCGGCTCGCCTTAGACTGCGGCACCTTTTCGCGCACCGGCGGTCTCAGCGCCGTCCATCGTGAGCACGTCCATGCAGCGTCCGATCTTCGTCGACATCGACCCCATCGCCTTCCACATCGGCCCGCTGCCGGTGCACTGGTACGGCCTGATGTACCTGGGCGGCTTCGTCGCCGCGTGGTACCTCGGCGAACGCCGCCGCGCCGCGGGTCGCCTGCCGGTCAGCCGCGAGGCCTTCGGCGACCTGCTGTTCTACGGCATGCTCGGCGTGATCCTGGGCGGTCGCATCGGCTACATGCTGTTCTACGTCGACCTCGGCTGGATCTGGAAGAACCCCATCCAGATCCTGCAGATCTGGGACGGCGGCATGAGCTTCCACGGCGGGCTGGTCGGCGTCGTGCTGGCGACGTGGTGGTGGTCGCGGCATCACGCCATCAAGCTGTTCGACACGGTCGATTTCGTCGCTCCGCTGGTGCCCATCGGCCTGGGCCTGGGGCGCATCGGCAACTTCATCAACGGCGAGCTGTGGGGGCATCTCACCGACAAGCCCTGGGGCATGATCTTTCCGCGCGCGCTGCAGGAAGCCGCGCAGTGCGCCCAGCTGAGCCCCACGCAGATCAACCGCACCTGGGACTGCATCGGCCTGAGCGCCGCGCAGCTGATCCAGGCGCGGCAGTTCGCCGGCATGGACACGTCGCAGCTCAAGGCGCTGTGGGCGACGGGCGCGCTGGACAGCTTCGCGCGCGAGCCCTCGCAGTTGCTGGAGTGTTTTCTCGAGGGCGTGGTGCTGTTCGCCGTGCTGTGGCTGTACTCGCGCCGGCCGCGCCGGCGCTACGCGGTGTCGGGCTGGTTCGCGCTGCTGTACGGCGTGTTCCGCTTCAGCGCCGAGTTCATCCGCGATCCCGATCCGCAGCTGGGCTACCTGCTGGGCACGCACTGGCTGACCATGGGCCAGGTGCTGTCGCTGCCGCTGATCGCCATCGGCCTGATCCTGCTGGGCCTGTCGCGCCGCCAGCCCGTGCCGGCCGCGCCCGCCGCGGCATAATCGCGGCATGCGCGCCTATCTCGACCTGCTGCAGCACGTCCTCGACCACGGCACGCGCAAGGACGACCGCACCGGCACCGGCACGCTGAGCGTGTTCGGCTGGCAGATGCGTTTCGATCTGCGCGCCGGCTTTCCGCTGCTCACGACCAAGAAGCTGCATCTGAAGTCGATCGTCCACGAGCTGCTGTGGTTCCTGCGCGGCGAGACCAACATCGCCTACCTGAAGGAACACGGCGTCGGCATCTGGGACGAGTGGGCCGACGCCGACGGCGAGCTGGGGCCGGTCTACGGCCGGCAGTGGCGGTCCTGGGCCGGCGCCGACGGGCGCACGGTGGA
>JAJYMF010000203.1 GCA_021787175.1 Pseudomonadota bacterium
TACAGCAGGTCCAGCACGTCCTGGTCCAGCACTTCCCACGGACGGATTTGATGCTCGATCATGTTCCAACGGGCTTGTTCGACGTTCATCGCAGACATGGTAGCTAGGCTCGCGCAGGTTATTGGACGAATGTGAAGCGGAATTTTACCATCGTTTGCCGGGCTTCCCTGTAACCCTTGTCACAAACCCTGCACCGCCTTCACCGGCGGGGTGGCAGAGCCCCCGGCGGCCGCTGCGGTGCTGCCGGCGGCCTGCCCGAGATCCGGCGCAGGCGCTGCCTGTCCGGGGCCGAACCTATTTCGCGCCCAGTGCGCGAGGTCGTCCAGATAAGTGTAAATGACGGGCACCACCACCAGCGTGAGCAGGGTGGAAGTGATGATGCCGCCGATCACGGCGTGCGCCATCGGCGCGCGCTGCTCCGAGCCTTCGCCGATGCCGAGCGCCAGCGGAATCATGCCCAACACCATGGCGAACGTGGTCATCAGGAACGGCCGCAGGCGGATACGCCCGGCTTCGAGGATCGCCTGCGCCCGCTCCTGGCCGGCGGCGCGCAGCTGATTGGTGAAATCCACCAGCAGGATCGCGTTCTTGGTCACCAGGCCCATGAGCATGACGAAGCCGATGATGGAGAAGATATTGAGCGTCGAGCGCGCGAGCAGCAGCGCGAGCAGCACCCCGATCAGGGACAGCGGCAGCGACATCATGATGGCCACCGGCTGCAGGAAGGAGCTGAACTGGCTGGCGAGGATCAGGTAGATGAAAATCACCGCGAGCAGCAGCGCCGACAGCGCATAGCCCATGGTCTCCTGGATATCCTTGGTCGAACCGCCCATGACGAAGCGATAGCCCGGCGGCGTCGGAACCTTGGCCAGTTGCGCGCTGATTTCCTTGCCCAGGTCGCCCGCGGGCCGGCCCAGCGCGTTCGCCGTGACCAGCACCTCGCGCGTAAGGTCTTTGCGGTTGATCTGGGTCGCGCCCAGGGTGGGCACGAATTCGGCAACCTGGCGCAGCGGCACCATTTTCGGGTTGCCGTCGGCG
Source organism: Pseudomonadota bacterium (assembly GCA_021787175.1). Classification (GTDB taxonomy): domain Bacteria; phylum Pseudomonadota; class Gammaproteobacteria; order Xanthomonadales; family Rhodanobacteraceae; genus Metallibacterium. Next base: position 1,039 of record JAJYMF010000203.1, read on the forward strand.
CCGGTCTGGCTGCTGGCGATGTAGATGCGGCCCAGATCGCCGCGGTTTTCGCGGCCGCTTTTCGGCAGCCGCACTTTGACGTCGTAGTTCTCGGCGTCGGGCGCTTTCCAGCTGGAAACGGCCTCGCCCGCGAGCAGGGGCCGCAGCGCTTCGCCGATCTTGCCCACGCCCACGCCGAGGTCGCTCGCCAGTTCGCGGTCGACGCGCACTGCCACGGTGGGCTTGGCCGCTTTGAGGCTGGAGTCGATGTCGACTAGGCCGTCTATCCTGCCCATGATCGCCTTCACCTGCTGCGACAGGCGCTCGATTTCCGCCATGTCCGGACCCTGCACCGAGACTTGCAGCGGCTTGCCGCTGCCCACCGGCGCATAGACGCCGAGGTTGGTGATTTCGATGCCGGCGATCCGCTGCAGGCGCCCGCGCATCGCCCGTTGGAGCTGCTTCAAGTTGGCCGCGCGCTGGCCGCGGTCGAGCAGCCGGACGAAAACGGTGGCGTAGTTCTTGCCGGGCGTGGTGCCGGTGTTGATCGTGGCATAGGTGTAGATCACCTCGGGCATTTCGCGCAATGCGCTTTCCGCCTGCTGCACTTTGGCCTGGGTCAGTTCGAGCGAGGAGCCCACCGGGGTATTGAGCTGCACCATGATTTCGGCCAGGTCGGCCTCAGGCACGAATTCCGAGCCGATCTTCGGCACCAGGGCGAAGGCGCCGACAAAACTGGCCAGCGCGATGCCGATCACGCTTTTTCTGTGCGCGAGCGACCAGGAAAGCAGGTCCGCGTAACGCGCGCTGATGTGCTGGATTGCCTGCTCGTTCCACGACAGCATGCGCGCGAACCGGCCCTTGCCGTGCACGCCGTGCGCGGCCGGGTCGTACCAGATCGAGGACAGCATCGGATCGAGCGTGAAGCTCACGAACATCGACAGCAGCACCGCCGCCGCGACGGTGATGCCGAACTGGTGAAAGAAGCGGCCGATGATGCCGCCCATGAAGCCGACCGGCAGGAACACCGCGACGATGCTGAACGTGGTGGCCATCACCGCGAGGCCGATTTCGCTGGTGCCGTCGAGCGCGGCCGCGCGATGGCTCTTGCCCATGGCGAGATGGCGCACGATGTTCTCGCGCACGACGATGGCGTCGTCGATCAGCAGGCCGACGCACAGGCTCATCGCCATCAGTGTGAGCATGTTGACGGTGAAGCCCGCCGCGTACATCACGAGGAAGGTGCCGATCAGCGAAATCGGCAGCGTCAATCCGGTGATCACGGTGCTGCGCCAGGAATTGAGGAACAGGAACACGATGAGGATGGTGAGCGCAGCGCCTTCGAGCAGGGTGTGCTTGACGTTGTTGACCGAGTTGCGGATGCCGCGCGAGGTGTCGCGCACCACTTCGAGCTTGACGTCGGCGGGCAGCTGCTTCTTCAGCGCGGCCACCACCTCGAGCACGTTGTCCACGGTGTCTATGGTGTTGGCGCTTTGCGATTTGACGATGTCGAGCGAAATGACGCGCTGGCCGTTTACCAGCGCCGCGCTTTCTTCCTCCTCCTGGCCGTCGACCACGGTCGCGACCTGAGACAGGTACACCGGCTGCCCGCCGCGGCGTGCAACGATGATGCGGTTGAACTGCTCCGGCCGCGCGATGCGGCCCTGCACCTGCACCAGCTTTTCCGAATCGTGCGTGCTGACCGCGCCGGCGGGCAATTCCTGGTTTTCGCTGCGCACGGCGGAGATGACCTGGTCGATGCCCACGGCGAGCGCTTCCATTTCGGCGGGCTCGAGCAAGATCTGAATTTCGCGCTTGACCCCGCCCACCAGCGTCGCCTGACCGACGCCGCGCGCGGTTTCGATGCGCTTGGCAATGACCTGATCGGTGAGCGTGGTGAGGTCGCGCAGCGAGCGGCTGGCGGAGCGCACGGCCAGCGAAAGTATCGGCAGATCGTCCGGATTGAAGCGGGTGACGCGCGGCTCCTTCACTTCCTTCCTGAAGCCCACCTTGACCACCGCCACTTTCTCGCGCACGTCCTGGGCCGCGACGGCCGGGTCGACGCTGAGGTCGAATTCCGCAATCACCACCGACAGGCCTTCGAAGGAGCGCGAAGACAGCGTCTTGACGCCGCTGATGGTGTTGATCGCCTCCTCGATCTTGCGGCTGATGTCGGA
>JAJYMF010000398.1 GCA_021787175.1 Pseudomonadota bacterium
AGGCGACCTCGCCGCACTGCCGCCGTGGTGCGGCCATGTCGTGCTGCTCGACGTGCTGCACTATCTGGATCGCGACGATCAACACGCCCTGCTCGCCGCGGCCGCCGATCGGCTGGCCGGCGATGGACTGCTGCTGATCCGCAGCGTGCTGCGCGACGCTTCGTGGCGCTACCGGGTGACGCTGGCGGAGGAGCGCCTGCTGGCTTTCGCCGGCTGGATGCACACGCCGGCGCGGCATGTACCGACGCGGGCCGAGCTGGAAAACGCGCTCAAGGACACGGGCCTGAGTGCCGCCGCGCGTCCGCTGTGGGGGCGCACGCCGTTCAACAGCTGGCTGCTGGTCGCCCGGCGCGCACCCGCCCGCTGAACGCGTTCAGCGCTCCTGATCGGTCGGCCGCATCAGGATCTCGTTGATGTTGACGTGAGCCGGCTGGCTGACGCAGTACAGGATCGCGCTGGCGACATCCTCGCTCTTGAGCTGGCGCATGCCGTCGGCCCAGGCGTTGATGGCCTGCTGCGTCGGCGCGTGCGCGATGTGCTCGCGCAACTCGGTCTCGACCACACCCGGCTCGATCACGCTGACGCGGATGTTGTCCTGGTAGACCTCGCGGCGCAGCGACTCGCTGAAGCCGACCACGCCCCACTTGCTGGCCGAATAGCCGCCGGAGCCGGGGTTGGCCTGGCGGCCCGCGGTCGAGGCGACATTGACGATGTGGCCGTCGCGACGCGCGCGCATGCCCGGCAGGGCCGCCTGGGACGAAGCGATCAGGCTGAGCACGTTGAGCTCGAGCATGCGCCGCCAGCGGCCGAGGTCGGCGCTTTCGATCGGTTCGAGGTACATCACGCCGGCGTTGTTGATCAGAATGTCGAGTCGGCCGTAGCGGGTCTCGGCCTCGCGCACCACGCGCTGGGCCTCATGCTCGTCCAGCAGATCGGCGGGCAGCGTCAGCGCTTCGCCGCCCGCCGTGCGGATGCGCGCGGCGAGATCCGCGAGGCGGTCGGCACGCCGCGCGACGAGGGCCACGCGCGCACCGGCCGCGACCAGCGCCAGCGCGGTGGCCTCGCCGATGCCGGAGGAGGCACCGGTCACGAGGGCCACGCGGGATGCGAGTGGGCGATGACTCATGGAAGGACTCCGGTGGGGGTGATCCGTGATTGTCGCGCAGCTCGCATTGCAAAGGGTCAGCGCAGCGTCAAGGCGGGGCACCGGGGCGGATCACGGAATGCCGCGAGCGCAACCGCGGAAGGTGGCACCGGTGACCTCCAGCATCGCCGTCCAGGCGTAGTGTTCGCCGCCGATGCGGCAGCCGCCGGGACTGACCGTGAGCCGTACCCAACCGTGATTGGCGGTGAAGATCACCGCTCCGGACGGCAGCCGCTGCCGCAGCACACCGGTGTAGCTGCGGCGCACTTCGCCGCCGCCGACCACGGTTTCCAGACGGCGCGCACGCTCCTCGCCGTAGATGAACGCATTCCAGCCGCTCGGCCGAAGTCCCAGCGCGGACACGGCGGGCGGCGCACTGGGCGCGGCAGGCGCCGGCGTCTCGGGCCGCGGCGTCGGTGCCGTCGGCGGCACCCACACCAGCAGCAGGGCCAGCGGAGTCGCGGTGCCGGTGGCCGGCACGGCGACCGCCTGCGGCAACCGCCAGAGCGTCACGCCATGCGCGTCCTCGATGCGCGCCTGCAGCAGGTGCTGCGCGGAGGCATCGACCGATCCCGGCGTCACTTCAAGCTCGAATGCGGCCGGCGAGCCGTGCACCGGCAGGCTGATCCGCGCCAGATCACGCGCGCCATGCGCGCCTTGCTGCGTCAGCGTCACCACCGCGCGCGCGCCGGGCGGCATGGCGGCCCGCTCGCGCCACAGCAGGCTGCCGGCAAAAACCCGCGGCGGCGGCGCGGGCGGCGGCGCAGGCTTCGGCGGCAGCGGCGCACAGGCGGCGAGCGCCAGCACCAGCAGCGTCGCAATCCACGCACACACACCTCTCACGGCAACGACACGCATTGCGCCCCCTGTGGCGACATCGGACATCACGGCGGCAAGGTTAACGCGTTGCGAGGGCTGCGGCAGCGGGCCGCGCTTGATTTCGTGACCGCCACCGCCACTTCGCGTCTGGGAGAACGCCATGTCGACCACTATCGAAATCGCCTGTCCCCGCTGTGGCGCGATCAATCGCGTCCCGGAAACCCGCTTGGCCGAGAAGCCGGCCTGCGGCCGCTGCCATCAGCCGCTGTTCGACGGCCATCCCGTCGATCTGACCGACGCCAATTTCGACGCGCTGGTCGGACGCACCCGAATTCCGGTCGTGATCGACTGCTGGGCCGCGTGGTGCGGACCCTGCCGCATGTTTGCGCCGGTGTTCGAGCAGGCCGCACGCCAGTTCGAGCCGCAGCTGCGCTTTGCCAAACTCGACACCGAGGCCAACCCGGCCACCGCCGGTCGCTTCAATATCCGCAGCATCCCCACCCTGATCGCCTACCGCGACGGCCACGAGATCGCCCGTGTCTCCGGCGCGTTGCCGCTGCCGCAGTTCACCGCCTGGCTGCGCCAGCAGGGCCTGATCGCCTCAGCCTGAGTGGCCGCCGGCGGACCGCCGGCGATCGCGGGCTATCCGCTGCCGTGCACCGCCGAGGCACAGCGAAGCATCGAGTCCGGCCAGCGCGTCGGCATGCGGCGTCGATCCCCCTGAGGCGCCCGGCGACGGCCGCCTCAGGTGAGGCGCCGCCACAGCCACGGCAGCATGCACAGCAACAGGCCCAGCACGACGATCCACAGGCTGCTGGTGACGACGAAGGTCATGCCGGCCAGACCGGCACCGGCCAGCATCACGATCGGTTCGCCCTGCTTCTTGCCGTAGATGAAGTAGCCCGAGCCGATGGCGCCGAACAGCACGCCCCAGAGCAGGGCGGAGGTGGTCAGTCCGAACATCAGCGTCGCGGCGGGGTGCATGGACGCTCAGACCGCATCCCGGCGCCGATGTTCCCCGCCATACCGGGCCGAATTCGGCAATCCGGGCGCGACCGGCTAAAGTGGCAGATCCCCCGCCCCGCGCGCGCCGCCAGCTGCGGCCGCTGCGTGCTTCGAGAACGCGCCATGTCCACTCCCCTCCCCGTGCCGGCTGCCGTCGGTTTTCGCGACCTCGGCCTGCCCGAGCCGCTGCTGCGCGCGCTGATCGACGTCGGCTA
>JAJYMF010000307.1 GCA_021787175.1 Pseudomonadota bacterium
CGAGCCGCTGCGCCGCGGCGGCCGGCAGCTCGAACACCTCGGCAACCTGCGCCAGCGGCAGCGCCAGCAGCCGCTCGCCCACCCGCACGCGCAACGCGCGCAGGATCGCCAGCGTCAGCGGCAGCGCCAGGCGAATGGTGGTGCCGATACCCAGCCGCGAGTGCAACGCGATCGCGCCGCCCAGTTCGGCCAGACGCGTCTTGACCACATCCATGCCGACACCGCGACCGGAGATGTCGGACACCTGGCTGGCCGTGCTGAAACCGGGCAGAAAGATCAGCTCGTGGCATTCCTCGATGCTGAGCGCTGCCGCACGCTCCCGTGCGAGCAGGCCTTTCTCGACGGCCTTGCGACGCAGCACCTCGGCATCCATGCCGCGGCCGTCGTCGGCGATGCTGATGACGATGCGTTCGCCTTCCTGGGCGGCGGCAAGCCGCAGAACACCGGCACGCGGCTTGCCCGCGTCGAGGCGCTGTGCGGGCAGCTCGAGCCCGTGGTCGAGCGCGTTGCGCACCAGATGCACCAGAGGATCCGCCAGCGATTCGACCAGGCTGCGATCGAGATTGGTGTCCTCGCCCTCGAGCTGCAGGACGACCTCCTTGCCGAGCTGGCGGGCAAGATCGCGCACGATGCGCGGAAAGCGCTGGAACAGCCGCGCCACCGGCTGCATGCGCGTCGCCATGACGGCGCCCTGCAGATCGCCGGTCACCCGGTCGAGTTCGCCGGCGGCGCGCTCCAGCGGCGCATCGCCGCTGCGGCTCAAGGCCAGTGCGCTGAACCGGTTGCGCATCAGAACCAGCTCGCCGATCAGGTTCATCAGCGCGTCGAGGCGGGCGGTATCGACCCGCACCGTGGTCTCGTGGACCGCGGGGGGCGCAGCGGATCGGGCGGGCGGCGGCGGGAGCGGTCGCGCCTGTGCTGCGTCCGCCGCAGCGGAAGGCGGCGCATCGGTGCCGGCGCCCGCCGTCCGGCCGGGAGCCTTGCCGGGACCGTGCAACTGATCGAGCAGTGCCTCGAATTCGTCTTCGCCGAGCGCTCCCGCGGATGGATCCGCTACTGCAGCAGGCGGCGCATCCGCGCCCCCTGTCGCCGGCCGTCCGGGCGCGCCATCACTGCCGTAGATCCGGTCCAGCATGGCCTCGAATTCGGCGTCATCGACAGGCGCACCGGCCGCTGCCGCAGGCGGCGCGCTCGCAACCGGGCCGTCCGGAGCCGCTGCCGCCAGCAGCGCCTCGAATTCGTCCTCGACCGGATCGCGGTCGGCGGCAACAGGACACCCAGATGCCGCGGCCGGTGCCGGCGCCGGTATCGATGCCGCCTCGGCGTGCGCGAGAGCGGGAGCGAGCTGCTGCAGCAGGGCCGGCACTGCCGGCAGCGGCGCCTCGCCCGATCCCAGCGCGGCCAGCATGGCCTGCACCGAGTCGACGGCGGCGAGCAGGGCATCGAGATGCCCCGGCGCGAGCACGACGCGCTGCGCACGGGCCTCGTTGAGCAGGTCCTCGGCGCGATGGCAAAGCTCGACCATCGGAGTGACGCCGAGAAACCCGGCGCCTCCTTTGATGGTGTGAAAGGCGCGAAAGACCGCGTTCAGCAACTCCGGCTCGGTGGGCGCGGCTTCCAATTCGAGCAGCTGCCCGGACAGCCCGCCCACCAGCTCCCCGGCCTCGACGAGGAAGTCCGCGAGGATGCCGGGGTCCAGCGCGGCGGCCATGACGTCGTCAGAATCCGAATTCGGTCAGCAGCTGGTCGACCTGCTCCTGCGCCGACAGACGCGCCGGCGCCGCCAACGCCTCGGCTGCGTCGGTACGGACCGCGCCGGTGGCGGCTCCCACCAGCCGCACCAGCTCCAGCAGGGATTGATCGACGTGATCGAGGAACGCGCCGACGCGGCGCATGCGTTGGCCGGACAGATCCTGCCAGGACTGCGCCTCGACCAGCTCGCGCAGGCCCTCGCGACTGCTTCCGGCGAAGGCGCTGGCCTCGGCGGCAAGCGCCAGTGCCGGCGCCGCCAGCGGCGCGCCGGCGTGCGCTTGCGCAAGGGCGTGCAATTCGAGCGCCCTGGATTCGAGGCGTATCGCCGCGGGCAGCAGGCGCTCGCCGAGATCAAGATGGGCGTTCGCGGCACGCTCGCTGATCGCCAGCGCCTCGTCGAGCTGGCGGCGCGCATCGGGCATGCCGCCGGCCGACGTATCGACCGGCACCTCGCGCGCCAGCCGCTTGATCGCTTCGTGCATCTGTCGGGCCACCTGGCCCAGCGCCCGGAACAGGGCACCCTCGCGCGCGCGGATCAGCTCCGCCAGCGCGCGCTCGAAACCGGCCTCATCGCTGGCGGCCAGCAGTGCGGCGAGTTCACCCGGGAGCGGCGCCTGGGCGGCGCGTGCCTGCGTGTCCATGCTGTCTCCTCATCCCGCCGCGGCAAGCCGCTCGAAGATCCGGTCGATCTTTTCTTTCAGGGTTGCGGCGGTGAAGGGCTTGACGACGTAGCCGTTCACGCCGTTCTGCGCGGCCTCGATGATCTGTTCGCGGGTGTTTTCCGCCGTCACCATCAGTACCGGCAGCGCCTTGAGCGCCGGTTCGGCGCGAATGGCCTTGAGCAGGGCGATGCCGGTCATGCCCGGCATGTTCCAGTCGGTGACCACGAAGTCGAAGGCGCCGCTCTTCAGCATCGGCAGCGCACTGGCGCCGTCGTCGGCTTCCTGGATCTGCGAGTAGCCGAGCTCCTGCAGCAGACTCTTGATGATGCGGCGCATGGTGGCGAAATCGTCCACCACCAGGATTTTCATGTTCGCGTTCACGGCAGTCTCCGCGCCTCGCACGCAACAGCACCGGCCGCCGGAACGGTTGCGAAAGGCTCCGCTGTCTCTAATCGCCCGCCGCGGCGATTTCTTTAGGGAACCGCTGACAAATCCATCCTGGACTTGTCAGAGGGCGCCGAATCCGGCGCAGAGCCTGCCCCGGACCTGATCCGGGAGCCGGACTCGGCTACGCCGCATCAGGCGCCTGCGTGCCCGATGCGCGACAAGCCATCCATGGCCTGGGGAAGGTCTGGACATGTTCGGACCTTCCTTGGTGCTGTCGCGAACGAAAAGCCCGGGCCACGGGCGACACCGCAGCGTCTTTCAGTTCCGGGTTCGCTGCCAGCGGATCAGGCCGCGGCCGGGTT
>JAJYMF010000436.1 GCA_021787175.1 Pseudomonadota bacterium
GGGGCGCCGGCTGGGCGCGCATGCCGGTCCACGCGAACGGCGCCACGATCAGGGCGGCGGTCACGTGGCGGCGGTGGAGCAGTTTCGGCGGCATCGGGTTTTCCTCCAGAAACCGGATGGTGCCGCAAGGCGAGACACCGCGCTCAGAAAGGGACGGGACTGCAGCAGCGCAGCCGTTCGCCGGTGGCCGGATGCGTGACCTCGAGCATGCTGGCGTGCAGCAGCAGCCGCGGCGCGCGCTCGCGCACGGCCGGTGGCGCGTACAGCACGTCGCCGAGGATCGGGTGCCCCAGCGCCAGCAGGTGCACGCGCAACTGGTGCGACCGGCCCGTGACGGGTTCCAGTTCGACCCGGGTCGCGTCGCGGGCAACGTCGTAGCCCAGGATGCGCCAGCGGGTCCGGCTCGGACGGCCGTGCACCGCATCGACGACCTGCCGCGGACGCTTGGGCCAGTCGGCCGCAAGAGGCAGGTCGATGCAGCCCCAGCCGTCATCGTCCGCGGACGCGGGCGCGCCGATACGGCCCGCCGCCAGGGCGACGTAGCGCTTGCCGACCCGCCGCTGCTCGAACGCGCGGCTGAGCGCGCGCTGCATCGCCGGGCCGCGCGCCATCAGCAGCAGCCCCGAGGTCGCCATGTCGAGCCGGTGCACGACCAGCGCATCCGGATAAGCGCGGCGCACCCGCGCGGCCGCGCAGTCCTGCTTGTCCGCGCCGCGTCCCGGCACGCTGAGCAGCCCGGCCGGCTTGTCGACGGCGAGCATATGTGCATCGCCGTACAACAGCGGCAGCGTCCCCTCTGGCGAGTCACTCCGATAATCCATGCATGAGTAGTTTGTAGGCGCCGTCCATTCTCCATTCCATATTCCGCAACGGGTGACGACAGGCCGCAGGTACACTCGCCGCAACCCGGATCACCACTCGGAGGAGCCAGATGTTCTTCGGCAAGCTGCTGCCGCGCGAAGGCAATTTCTTCGAGCTGTTCAATCACCATGCGGACCGCATCGTCGAAGCGGCGCGGGCGTTCTCCCAACTGGTGGCCAATTACGACGATCCGCACCTGCGCGAGCAGTACAACCGGGACGTGGACAACGCGGAGCGGGCGGCGGACCGGGTCACCCACGAAGTCAACAAGCTGATCCACAAGACCTTCATCACGCCGATCGACCGCGACCAGATCCACAAGCTGATCAACACGATGGACGACGTGGCGGACCTGATACAGGATTCGGCCGAAACCATGGCGCTGTACGACGTGCGGCACATGACCGAGGAGATCGCGCGCCTCACGGACCTGAGCGTGCGCTGCTGCGACCGGGTCAAGGAGGCCGTGGCCATGCTGGGCACCTTGTCCCAGGCGGCCTCGGTCGAGGCGGCGCTGAAGAGCTGCGAGGAGATCGACAAGATCGAATCCGATGCCGACCGCGTGATGCGCTCCGCGATGAGCAAGCTGTTCCGCGAGGAGCCGGACGTGCGCGAAGTGATCAAGCTCAAGGCCATCTACGAGCTGCTGGAGACCATCACCGACAAGTGCGAAGACGTTGCCAACGTGATCGAAGGCATCGTGATCGAGCATTCGTAGGCGCGGAGCGCACCTGATGGAAACCGTGCAAGCCGCCCTCTGGCTGGTCATCCTGCTGGTGGCGCTGGCGCTCGCGTTCGATTTCATGAACGGCTTCCACGACGCGGCGAACTCGATCGCCACGGTCGTCTCCACCGGCGTCCTGAAGCCGGCGACGGCGGTGCTGTTCGCCGCCTTCTTCAACCTGGTCGCCATCTTCGTCTTCCACCTCGGCGTGGCCGCGACGGTCGGCAAGGGGATCGTGGAGCCGGGCGTGGTGGATACGCACCTGGTGTTCGGCGCGCTGATCAGTGCCATCACCTGGAACATCCTGACGTGGCACTACGGCATTCCCAGCAGCTCCTCGCACGCCCTGATCGGCGGCATCGTGGGCGCCGTGCTCGCGAAGTCGGGCGCCGGCTCGCTGATCGGCGCCGGCATCTGGAAGACGGTGCTCTTCATCTTCGTGTCGCCCTTCCTCGGCTTTCTCTTCGGGTCGCTGATGATGGTGCTGGTGTCGCGGCTGGTGCGCCGCGGGGCGCCTTCGCGCGTCGACCCCTGGTTTCGGCGGCTGCAGCTCGTCTCGGCCGGGGCGTACAGCCTGGGCCACGGCGGCAACGACGCGCAGAAGACCATCGGCATCATCTGGATGCTGCTGATCGCCACCGGCTACGCCGCGGCCGGCGAGCCCATGCCGCCGGTGTGGGTGGTGGTCACCTGCTATCTCGCGATCGCGCTGGGGACCATGTTCGGCGGCTGGCGCAGCATCAAGACCAGGCGCCAGAAGATCACCAAGCTGCGTCCGGTGGGCGGCTTCTGCGCGGAGACCGGCGGCGCGATCACGCTGTTCCTGGCAACGGGGCTGGGGATCCCGGTGTCGACGACCCACACCATCTCCGCCGCGATCGTCGGGGTCGGCTCGACCCAGCGCGCCGGTCCCGTGCGCTGGGTCGTGGCCGGCAACATCGTCTGGGCCTGGATCTTCACGATCCCGGCCAGCGCGTTCGCCGCCGCCATCGCCTACTGGCTGAGCCTGCAGGTCTACTGATCAGGCCGCGAGCTGCGGCCGGGCGCCGCGGCTCTCGCCCGGGCGGCTTATTGCGAGATCCTGCGGCCTTGCTCGATCTGGTATTCGAAGTAACGCTGGAAGCTGAAGGCGATGCTCGCCATCAGCACGCCGGTGCCGACCATCAGCGCCGCGGCCACGGCAAGGATGGTGAACCAGTTGGTGCCGCCGGCCGGCGCCTCGCCGCCGGCTTCGGGGTTGAACCGGGCGTTCCACTTCTCCCGGCTGCTCAGGCCGTAGACGATCGCCGTCAAGGCGCAGCCGGCGATGGTGAATCCGAGCAGCGGCACGAGCATCCAGCTGAGCTGGTCATCGACGCCGAGCCGCTGCGCCCGCAGCAGGCCGTACGCGCCCAGCACGGTGGGCAGCGGCAGGATCCATCCCAGCGCGTCGCGCCAGCCGTGCAGGTAGAAGCGATGCAGGCCGAGCGGACCGCCGAGGAAGGCCAGCCACGCGGCCAGCGTCTTGTTCTTCATGCGGGATCCCGCGGCGGCGTGCTGTCGCCGTCGCCGAGCGACTTCTCCATCAGGACG
>JAJYMF010000182.1 GCA_021787175.1 Pseudomonadota bacterium
TCCTTGTCCTTGCGGTCTATGCCCAGCGCGCTGTAAAGCGCATTGGCCGAGCCGAACTGGCGCTCGCGATGCACCCCCTGGTAGCGAACGTCCCAGGCGAAGTCCGGGTTCGCGGGTTTGCCGCTCAATACCGCCTTGACCAGTTCCTCCTGCAGCCGGTCCTTGCTGGCACCGGATACGACATAGGCGCGGCAGGGCTGAATATTGCAGTTGGACGGCGCGTGCTGCGCAAGTTTGAAAATCTCGTCGAGCAGCGGCTGTGGGACCGGAGTGGCCTTGAAGGCGCGGACGGAAAAGCGCTGCTGCAAGGCGCGCGATGCGGACATGGAGGCTGAGGTCATGGATGCGCTAGCGAAAAATTGAACGGCCGCCAGTGTAGCAAAGAGCCGCAACGTCAGAGCGCTCTGGATTGACAAGCTGTGCCCGGCGCAGCAGAATCCGCGCATGAACTCTTTCTCCCTGCGCCGACGCCGCATTCCGCAACACGGAAGGCGTCTGTGCGCGCGACGACGAAGCTAGAACGCTTCGTCGCCCCAGCCAAAAAGGCCACAGATCGCTGTGGCCTTTTTATTTTGGTCTTACGCATAGGAGAGCAGCATGTACGCAGAAAAATTCGCCGCATTGATGAAGGTGGCCGAGCGGCCGCCGCAGGTTTTCGTATCGGGATCGGGTTCGTGGCTCGTCGATGAGCAGGGACGGCGCTATCTCGATTTCGTCCAGGGCTGGGCGGTCAATTGCCTCGGCCACTGTCCGCCGGAGCTGACGCAGGCGATCAACGCGCAGGCGCAGCACCTGGTCAATTGCAGTCCGGCGTTTTTCAATGAACCCGCGGCGCGCCTGGCGCAGCTGCTGGTTGCGAACAGCTGCTTCGACCAGGTGTTCTTCTGCAACAGCGGCGCCGAGGCGAACGAGGGCGCGATCAAGCTGGCGCGCAAATGGGGCGCCAAGCAACGCGGCGGCGCGTTCGAGATCATCACTTTCGACAACGCGTTTCACGGCCGCACACTCGCCACCATGTCCGCTTCGGGCAAGCCGCAATGGAACCAGCTGTTCGAGCCGAAAGTCGCTGGGTTTCCCAAGGCGCCGTTCGGCGACCTGGAGGCGGTGGCGAGGCTGATCGACGCGCGCACGGCCGCGGTGATGCTCGAACCGGTGCAGGGCGAGGCCGGAGTGATCGCGGCAGCGCCGGAATTCATGCAAGGCCTGCGCGCACTCACGCGCGAGCGCGGCGTGCTTTTGATCGTCGACGAAATCCAGACCGGCATGGGGCGCACCGGCAAGCTGTTCGGCCACGAACAGTCGGGCATCGATCCGGACATCATGACGCTGGGCAAGGGCCTGGGCGGGGGCGTGCCGCTGGCCGCGCTGCTCGCGCGCGAGGCCGCTTGCTGCTTCGAGCCGGGCGACCAGGGCGGCACCTTCAACGGCAATCCGCTGATGACCGCGGCGGGCGCAGCGGTGCTGGAGGCGCTGCTTGCGCCGGGATTCCTCGAAGCGGTGGCGCACAAGGGCGAGTACCTGCGTTCGCGGCTGGCGCAGCTGTCCGCGCGGCACGGTCTGGGAGCAGTGCGCGGCCGGGGACTGCTGCTCGCGCTCGAACTCGGATCGGACATCGGCGCGGCGCTGGTGGAGCGGGCGTTCGCGCAGGGTCTGCTGTTGAATGCGCCGCGCCCGAACCTGCTGCGCTTCATGCCGGCGCTCAACGTTTCCGAGAGCGAGATCGATGCCATGATAGAGCTGCTCGGTGCGGCACTGTAGCGGGAGCGATACTCGCTGCGAACGGGACCGATTCCCTTGCTGCCCGGGGCGCGTCGAGGCGGCTGTCGGAGCACTTGGGGTGCGCGCCCTGCAGTTTTTGCCGTTTACGACGGAAATTGCTAAGCTTACGCCGCTTGCTCGCACATTCGAACGGGGGATGCGGGGTTTCCGGGCGGCACCTGAGGTGGAGTAATGGTAAGCAAGACGCTGTACGACATTCTGGGAATCAGTTCAACCGCGTCGCCCGAAACCATCCGAGCGGCCTACGAGCGACTGTCGGCGAATTTCCGCAAGGCCGGCGCGGATGCCGATGCGGATCTGCGCTCCATGGCGATTACCGAAGCCTTTCAAACGCTCAGCGATCCCGCCAGGCGCGCTTATTACGACAACAGGCTGACGTTCCGCTCGCAGCCCGTCATGCCCGACCTAGAAGAGGTCGTTCCGTTCTGGACCATGCCGAAGCTCGCAGTGCTCGCACTGGTTGTCCTCGTCGGGAGCGGCTATTACTACAAGTACAAGAAAGAAGAAGCGAGGCTCGAGGCGGAGAAGGTGATCGCGATCGCGAAAGCCAAAGAGGCGGAAGCCAAGGCGAGAGCGGAAGCGGAGCAGGCGCGCTACGAGCTGGAACGGCAGCGAGAGCAGGCGCAGCAGGAGGAACGCCAGCGCCGCGAGCGCGATATGGCGCTGCGTCAGTTTACCTACGAACAGCAGCGCAACCAGGTCATGAGCAATTCCGGCGCGGCAGCGAAAGCGGCGCAGGAACGCATCGCCCAGGACAGGCAGCGGCGCGAGGAAGCCCAGGCCGCGGCGGCGGTGCGCCAGCGGCTCGCGCAGGAGAAAGCGGAACTGTGCCGGCTGGAGCGGGAGCGTTACGGCCGTGCGATTTCCTGCAACTAGCCAAGGGCGCAGATGAGCTGGCGCTACCGCATATCCAGGCAGGCGATCCTGCCGGCATTCATGCTGGGCGTGCTGCTCGCCTGCGCGGCGCTGGCCGAGGAACCCAAGATCTACAAATTCGTCGATGAAAAAGGCAAGGTCATTTATTCGAACGTGCCGCCCAGTGTCGGCGTCAAGGAAAAGAAGGCGGTTCCCCCTCCCGCTTACAAGGGCAGCGGCGGCTACGACCGGTCATTTTCTGCGTACGACAATCCAGCGATTTACTATCGCGACGATCAGCAACATCGCTACAGAGAAGCCATCCAGCAACGCCAGAAGCAGATCGAAGATGCCCAAAGCAGGCGGCTTGCCGAATTGCAGGAAGAGTGCAACCGGCAGCGCCGGCCGGACTGCAGCGATCCCTCGGTGCTGCGCTATATCGAGTCTACGCAGATTCCGCGGGGCTACGGCCGCTAGCAGCGCGTCTCGGTCCGCCCGCGGGTCCCGGTCTC
>JAJYMF010000200.1 GCA_021787175.1 Pseudomonadota bacterium
TGGGTCGGTGGATCAGCGTTTCGTGGTCATGGCTGGTGAAGAAAAAGCCGCCCTGCGCGGGATCGTAGAACTGCTGCAGCAGCGCCTCGGCCAGGGCGCGCGCGAATTCGAGGTCGCGGCTGTCGTATTCGGTCTGCAGCAGTTCGATCAGCGCCGCGAGCAGGAAGGCGTAGTCGTCCAGATAGGCATTCAGATGCGCGCGGCCGTCCTTGCAGGTCGCGAGCAGGCGCGCGCGCTCACCGCCTGCGCCCTCGCGCCACAGCGTGCTGCGGATGAAGTCGAGCGCGGCGCGCGCCGAGGCCAGCCACTCGGGCCGTCCGAAGACGCGCGCGGCGCGCGCCATGCCGGCGATCATCAGCGCATTCCAACTGGTCAGGATCTTCTCGTCGCGCCCGGGACGGATGCGCTGCTCGCGCGCCGCGAACAGTCTCGCCCGCGCCTGCAGCAACAGTGCGCCGCATTCCGGCAGCGATCGCCCCAGCGTGGCGGCGATATCCTGCAGCGCGCGCGCCACATGCAGATGCCATTGCCCGCCCTCGAAATTGGCCGCCTGGTCCAGTCCGTAGAAGGGCGCGGACACCGCGTATTCTTCTTCGCTGAGCAGCGCGCGCACCTGCTGCGGCGTCCACACGTAGAATTTGCCTTCCGCGTGCTCCGAATCCGCGTCCAGGCTGGAGTAATACCCTCCTTGCGGCGACTGCATCTCGCGCAGGGTCCAGGCGGCTGTTTCCTCCACCACTTCGGCGAACAGCGGATCGCGCGTCTGCGCCCAGGCGTCGCTGTAGCGCGCGAGCAGCGGCCCGTTGTCGTAGAGCATTTTCTCGAAATGCGGAATCAGCCAATAGGCGTCGGTGCTATAGCGGCAAAAGCCGCCGCCCAGCTGATCGTAGATGCCGCCCACCGCCATGCGCCCCAGCGTGTAGACCGCCATGCGCAGCGGGTCGTCCGCGTTCGCCGCACCGGCCTGGACGTCTTTGCCGCCCTGGCGCAGGCGGCGGCGCGCGTCGGCCCTGAGGCACAATTCGAGGTCGGTCGGATGCGGGAATTTGGGCGCCGCGCCGAACCCGCCGTAGCGCGCATCGAAGCTCGACGCCAGATGCTGCAGCGCCAGCTCGATCGGGCCAGTGGAGAATTCCGCGCCCTGCGCCGGGCTCTCGGGCTGCAGGCGCGCGAAACCCGAGACGATGGCCTCGCCCTGGCGCCGGATCTGCGCGCGCTCCGCGTGATAGAACTGCGCCACGCGCTCGAGCAGGTCGGCGAAACCCGGCAGACCGTAGCGCGGCGTCTTGGGAAAATAGGTGCCGCCGAAAAACGGCTCCTGTGCAGGCGTAAGAAACATGGTGAGCGGCCAGCCGCCCGGACGCTGGCTCATCAGCTGCTGCGCCAGCTGGTAAATCTGGTCCAGGTCCGGGCGCTCTTCGCGGTCGACCTTGATGTTGACGAAATGCCGATTCATCAGCGCCGCGACTTCGGCGTCCTCGAACGACTCGTGCGCCATCACGTGGCACCAGTGGCAGGCCGAGTAGCCGATGGACAGCAGTATGGGCTTGTCCTGCGCGCGCGCCGCCTGCAGCGCTTCCTCGCCCCAGGGATACCAGTCCACCGGGTTAGTTGCGTGCTGCTGCAGATAAGGGCTGGTTTCGCGCGCCAGGCGGTTGGGCATGGTGTCTCTCAGTGGCGACCTCGATCGCACCCGGTTGTTGCGAAGTCGAAGTTAAGGTGTTGCGCGGACGAAAAACCGTCCGCGCGGATCGCCGATTGCGCACGGATGAAAAGCACATCCGTGCGCAATCGACGATCTTGGGTAAGCCCCCCCAAACGCAGCATCGGGGGTTAACCATAACCGGATTTTCCGTGCGGATGGTTTTTCATCCGTACGGAAAATCCGGTTGGCGCGCGTAGCGCGCAGGTCTTGCCGATAGTTGCCACAACTCCGAGCTACAAGTCGCCGTCAGTGATCGCGCCCACGCTCGCGGTCGAAACCAGCTTGGTGTATTTCGCCAGCAGGCCGCGGGTGTAGCGCGGCTTGGGTTGCTTCCATTTCTTGCGCCGCGCCGCCAGTTCCTTCGCCGTGACGTTGAGCTGGATCAGGTGTTTTTTCGCGTCGATGGTGATCGAGTCGCCTTCCTTGATCAGCGCGATCGGCCCGCCGACAAAGGCTTCCGGAGCGACGTGGCCCACCACCATGCCCCAGGTGCCGCCGGAAAAACGGCCATCGGTGATCAAGCCCACCGATTCGCCCAGGCCCTGGCCGGTCAGCGCCGAGGTCGGCGCCAGCATTTCCTGCATGCCCGGGCCGCCTTTCGGTCCCTCGTAGCGGATCACGACCACGTCGCCCGGCTTGATGCGCTTGGCCATGATCGCATCCATGCATTTGGGTTCGGAGTCGAACACGCGCGCGGGGCCGGTAATGGACGGGTTCTTGAGTCCGGTGATCTTGGCCACGCAGCCTTCGGGCGCGAGATTGCCTTTAAGGATCGCAAGATGGCCCTGCGCATACATGGGCTGGTCCCACTGGCGGATCACGTCCTGGTCGCTGCGCGGCGCGTCCGGGATCGCCGCGAGTTCCTCGGCCAGGGTGCGCCCGGTAATGGTCAGGCACTCGCCGTGCAGCAGCCCGTGCACGAGCAGCATCTTCAGCACTTGCGGCACACCCTCGGCGCGGTGGAAATCGACCGCCACATAGCGGCCCGAGGGCTTGAGGTCGCACAGCACCGGCACCTTGCGCCGCACGCGCTCGAAATCGTCGATGCTCCATTTCACCCCCGCCGCCGAGGCGATCGCGAGGTAATGCAGCACGGCGTTGGTCGAGCCGCCGGTGGCCATAACGAGGCTGATCGCATTCTCGATCGATTTGCGTGTGATGATCTGGCGCGGCAGGATCTGCTTGCGGATCGCATTGACCAGTACCTCGGCCGAGGCCGAAGCGGATACGGCCTTCTCCGCGTCGGGCGAAGCCATTTGCGAGGAGCCGAGCAGGCTCATGCCGAGCGCCTCGAACGAGGAGGACATGGTATTGGCGGTGAACATGCCGCCGCAGGCGCCCACCGTGGGACAGGCATTTTTCTCGATGCCGACGAAATCCTCCTTGCTCATCTTGCCCGCGGTATAGGCGCCGACCGCCTCGAACGAGCTG
>JAJYMF010000027.1 GCA_021787175.1 Pseudomonadota bacterium
ACCGGTTCCGGACCCCAAGCCGGGCGTGGTTTTTCACGGGCCGGCAAGCGCAGGCGGCAAGCGATTGCCGCCTGCGTCAAGGCGCGGCGGCCGGATCGCGCCGGAAAACCGTCAGCCGGGCGGCATCACCATGGTCGCGATCGCCTCCGCCAGTGCGCGCGGCTGAAACTTGGCCAGGAAACGGTTGGCTCCGACTTCGGTCACCAGGCGTTCGTTGAACACGCCGCTGAGCGAGGAATGCAGCAGGACCGGCAGTCCGGACAGCGAGGGATCCGCGCGCACCGCGCGGGTGAGTGCATAGCCGTCGAGGCCCGGCATCTCGATGTCGGACACCAGCAGGACATGTCCTGCGCCGGCCCGATCCGCCGCACGCAACCGCGCAAGCGCATCGCGCCCGTCGATGGCCAGTTCGCATTCGAGACCGAGCGCGATGATGACGTCGCGGATCTGCCGCCGCGCCAGCGCAGAGTCGTCCGCCACCAGCACGCGCCGTGCGGAAAGCGTCGCCAGCCGTGCGCGGATCGGCGCGTCGGCCGGCATCGCATCGGCCGGTGACTGAGCATCGGCGAGAATCTGTTCGACATCGACGATGCCGATCAGCGCACCCTCGATCCGGGTCACTGCGCTGATGCGCGCGCCGGCGTCGAGACCCGGTGCCGGGGTCTCCACCCCGGCGACGTCGACATGCACGATGCGGTCGACGCTGCCGATCAGGAAACCGTTCAGCCCGCCGTTGAATTCGGTCACCAGCAGGTGCCCGCGCGCCGGATCGGCAGGCACGTCCGCGCCGATGGCCGCCTGCAGGTCGATGACGGCGATCTCGCGCCCGCGATACTGCACGGCGCCGCGCACCTGCGGGCGCATCGCCGGCAGCGGCGCCAGCGGCGGACAGCGCAGCACCTCGCGCACCTTGAACACGTTGATACCGTAACGCGCGCTGCCGGCCAGTCCGAACAGCAGCAGGGCCAGGCGGTTGTGACCGGCCAGCCGGGTATGGCGGTCGACGCTGGCCAGCACGGCACTGCTCATGACGGTTCGCCCTCGATGGTGCCGATGCGCAGCGCACCGTTGCTGTCTCTATCGGCACGGTCGACGCTGTCTTGAACATGGCACATCGATTGCTTGCTCAAGTTTTGCTCGCCGCAGGCGATGCACTAGACCATCCCCCGACCGACTCCTGCCGATGCTGATGCTCTCAACCGCTACCGTGGCCGCATTCGCCGACGCCCTGGCCGCCGGCGATCGCGCCCGATTGTCCTCACTGGGCGCACGGCACCCGCGTTGCGCACGCGCTCTGGCACCGCTGCTGGCCAGGGCCGAGCGTGCGGACGGCGAGCTTTGCCACACGCGCCTGCTGGAACAGCACGCCGACC
This sequence comes from Pseudomonadota bacterium, assembly GCA_021787175.1. Lineage (GTDB taxonomy): Bacteria > Pseudomonadota > Gammaproteobacteria > Xanthomonadales > Rhodanobacteraceae > Metallibacterium. Next base: position 1,374 of record JAJYMF010000027.1, read on the forward strand.
TGCTCGACGAGGCGCGCGGCCTGACCCACGCCGCCGGCGCACTGACGCCTGCACTCGAGCAGGCCGGCCGCGGCGTCGACAATTTGACGGCTGCGACAATCGAACCGGCATTGGCTGCCGCGACCGCCGCACTGGATGCCGTCGGCAACCGCTGCGGCGATGTCAGTGCGGCGGATCTGCGTGCCGATGGCGATCTGCGCCTGCTGCGCAGCACGCTGGCCGGCATGCCGCAGGCGTACTCGCGCTTTGCTGGCTTCTTCGGCGAGATCGGCCGCCTGACCGCGGCGGTCCAGGAAATCGCACATCAGATCAACCTCGTCGCACTCAACGCCGCGATCGAGGCGGCTCGTGCCGGCGAGGCCGGACGCGGTTTCGCGGTCGTCGCCGACGAGGTCAAGCAGCTTGCTGACAAGACCGCCCAGACCACCGCGGAAATCGAACAGGTGACCGAAGCGATGGGCGAGTTTTCGCAGCAGCTCAGTTCCACCGCGGAGCAGGGACTCGCACGGCTGGATCGCGTCGAGCAGGGGGCCCTCGAGGTCAAAAACGTCATGGCCGGCGTCGGCAGCGCCGTGGTTGCGACCAAGGAGGCCCTGGCGCGGCTGGGCGCAGCCCAGAGCGAGACCGGCCTGAGGATCGGCGCACTTGCGGCGGCACAGCACGGCCTCGGCCAACGTACGGCCGAGGTGCGTCGCCATGCGGACAGCATGCTGCGCGCGGCGGTGCTGGCACAGCGCGCAGGCTTCGCTGTGGCGGGCGCGGCAACGCTGCGCGGCCGCGAGAGCCTGGGCGCGGCGGTGCGCGCGACCAGCACCGGCCTGCGCCACGCGCTGGAGCTTGCCGCCGTGGCCCCGGCGCAGGTCGATCTGCGCGGCATCGATGCCGAACCGGGCGCCGCCCTGCTGCGGCGCTGGCTGGGCGCATTGGGCTCCTGTCCGCAGGCGGACGCCGTGCACGAGGCCGGCGAACGCTACATCGCCCGCAGCGCCGAAATCGCCGGCCTGCTCGCCGACGGGCGCACCCAGGAAGCAAGCGTCGCGCTGGGCGCACTGGATGGCGATCTGCAGCGTCTGGGCCAGACCCTGGCGGGTCTGGCGGCGGCCTGACATGCGTCGCATCCCGCTGTCGTTGCTGCTGCTGGTGCCCGCGCTGGCGCAACCGCAGGTCGCGCCTGCCGGATTGCAGCCGCTGGCCGGCCTGCGCAGCGTGACCGAGAGCTATCTGCGCCGGCATTTCACCCCGGCTGACGGCCGTCTCGAACTGCATGTCGACGCCCCCGATCCGCGCCTGCGTCTCGCCGCCTGTGCCGACGCGCCGGTGGCCAGCCTGCCCGGAGACCGGCTCGTCGGCAGCCGCATCAACGTCGCGCTGCGCTGCGCCGGGCCGGTGCCGTGGACCATCTATCTGCCGGCGGACGTGCATGTCTATCGGCCGGTGCTGGTGGCGACCACGGCGCTCGCCCGCGGCGAAGAAATCGCGCCTTCCGACGTGCAGACCGCGTTGCGTGACACCAGCCTGCTCGGCTACGGCTATCTCGACAGCACGGCGCAGCTCGCCGGACGGCGGCTGCTGCGTCCGGTGGCGCCGGGGACTGCGCTCGAACCGGGGATGTTCGCCCTGCGCCTGCTGGTACACGCCGGCGACCCGGTCAGCCTGCTGGCGGTCGACGGGGCGGTACGCGTGCGAAGTCGCGGCATCGCACTGGCCGGCGGCGGCGCCGGGACCCGGATTGCGGTGCGCAACGACAGTTCCGGGC
>JAJYMF010000418.1 GCA_021787175.1 Pseudomonadota bacterium
GCGGCCCTGCTGCAACGGCTGGGACGGCACAAGGAGGCCGTGGCAGCGTATCAGGCTGCGCTCAAGCTCGCTCCGCGGGCAGGGCTGTGGTGGATGGGCCTGGGCATCTCGCTGCAGGCCGATAAGCGCAGCGCCGAGGCGCTGGATGCATTCCGCCGCGCCAAGTCCGTAGGCGGCCTCAGTCCGGATCTGGTTGCCTTCGTCGATCAGCGCATGAAGCAGCTGCAATAGCGTTTGCTGCGCCAGCGCTGCTTGCAGCGCTCAAACGAACTCCAGGCGCCGGCCGGACGATTCCCGGAACAAACATCTCTGCGGAGGAGAGACATGCAGGATCGCTATGAGGAAATCTATCGCGGCTTCAAATGGGAGGTGCCGCAGCGTTTCAACATGGGCTGGGCCTGCTGCGGCCGCTACGCGCAGGAGCGTCACCGCTTTGCCCTGTATTGGGAGGATGAGGGCGGTGCCACCGCGGCCTATACCTATTGGGACCTGCAGCAACAGGCAAACCGCCTGTCCAATGCGCTGACCGCTCTGGGTGTTCGGCGCGGGGACCGCGTCGGCATCATCCTGCCGCAGCGCCCCGAGACCGCCATCGCCCATATCGCCTGTTATCAGATGGGGGCGATCGCGATGCCGCTGTCGGTGCTGTTCGGACCGGACGCGCTCGAATACCGCTTGCACAACAGCGAAACCGTCGTCGTTCTGGTCGATCCGGCGTCGCTGCCGAATCTATGGGGCATCCGCGAGCGCCTGCCGGCGCTGAAGCACGTGATCGGCGTCGCCGGGGCGCGCGAATCCGGCACGCTTTCCTGGGAAACGCTGCTGGCGCAGGCCGCGCACCATTTCGAGTGCGTGGATACGCCGGCGGAGGATCCGGCGCTGCTGGTGTACACCAGCGGCACCACCGGTCCGCCCAAAGGGGCACTGAAGCCGCAGCGGGTGCTGCTGGGCAACCTGCCCGGGTTCTCGCATTCGCACGACCTGTTTCCGCAGACCGGGGATCTGTTCTGGTCGCCGGCCGACTGGGCCTGGACCGGCGGCCTCATGGATGCGCTGCTGCCTACGCTGTACCACGGCTATCCCATCCTCGGCTATCGCGGCCGTTTCGATCCCGAAAAAGCGTTCCATCTGATCGAAAAATATGCGGTGCGCAACACCTTTCTGTTTCCGACCGCGCTGAAAATGATGATGAAGGCGGTGCCCGAGCCGCGGCGGCGCTTCGAGGTGACGCTGCGCTCGGTCATGAGCGCGGGCGAATCCGTGGGCGAGACGGTGTTCGCCTGGAGCCGCGACCATCTGGGCGTCACCATCAATGAAATGTTCGGCCAGACCGAGATCAATTACATCGTCGGCAATTCGCATACGCTGTGGCCGGCCAAGCCGGGCTCGATCGGAAGGCCATACCCCGGGCACCGCGTGGGCGTGATCGACGAAGAAGGCAAGGAAGTCGCGCCGGGCGCGGTGGGCGAAGTGGCGCTGCATCGCAGCGACATCCACGGCACGCCGGATCCGGTGTTTTTCCTCGAATACTGGAAAAATCAGGAGGCAACGCAGAACAAGTACAGCGGAAACTGGTGCCGCACCGGCGATTTGGCGAAGACGGACGCGGACGGATATTTCTGGTATCAGGGACGCGCCGACGACGTGTTCAAGAGCGCAGGCTACCGCATCGGCCCGTCCGAAATCGAGAACTGCCTGCTCCAGCATGCGGCCGTTGCCAACGCCGCGGTGGTGGGCAGTCCCGATGCGGAGCGCACCAACATCGTCAAGGCGTTCATCGTGCTTACGCCCGGTCATCAGGCTTCGGCCGCGCTCGAAGCCGAGCTGCAGGCGCATGTGCGCGGCAAGCTTGCGCCCTACGAATATCCGAAGGAAATCGAATTCGTCGACGCGCTGCCGATGACCACCACCGGCAAGGTGCAGCGGCGGCTGCTGCGCCTCAGGGAGGAGGAGAAGAAGCAAGCTCTGATGGCCGGCAAATCATGATGCTGCCGCAAAGCGATCCCTTGCGCATCGCCCTCAACGACGAGGTGCATGCGCGGCCGTACCAGGCGCTGCAGGCCCCGGTGCGGGCGTCCTATCTGGCGCTGCAGGCGCCGCCCGCCGAGCGCGCGCGCGAACATGCGCATGTGGCCGAGCTGTGCGCCCGCCATGGCTGCGCGCCGCCCTGGCCCGAGGCGAGCTATTTCGTTGCCGACTGCGGCGCCTTCCGCCTGCGCTGGGAGCGCCACGGCGAATTCAGCAGCTACACCGTATTTGCGGAGGGTGCCGGCGGCGAGCCGTTTGCGCAAGCCGCGATCGAGGCGCTGCCGCCCGAATGGGTGGCCGCCTTGCCCGGCAGTTTGCTCGTGGGCGCGCAGGTGGCGCTGCTGCCCGGCGCCGCAGCGGATTTCGACATTGACGCGATCGCGCCGCATTTCGCCGGCAATACGCTGGTGGGCGCGCAGGTGGCCGACGGCGGCGCGGCCGCATTCACCGATTTCCGCATCCATGCGGACGGCTGTTCGCGCTTCCTGCTGCTCGATTACGGCATGGGGCGGCGCCGCGCCGGGCGCGTGCTGCAGCGTCTGCTGGAAATCGAAACCTATCGCATGTTCGCCTTGCTCGCGCTGCCGCTCGCGCGCGCGGCCGGCGCCAGGCTCGCCGCCGCCGAGGGCGAACTGGCCGGCATCACCGCTCAGATGGTGCAGCAGAGTCCGGCCGACGAACCTGCGCTGCTCGACCGGCTTACCCGGCTCGCGGCGGCGGTGGAGAGCGGGGTCGCCGCGAGCAGCTATCGCTTCGGCGCCGCACGCGCCTATTACGGACTGGTGCGCCAGCGCATCGCGGAACTGCGCGAGCAGCGCATCGTCGGCATCCAGACCATAGACGAATTCATGCAGCGCCGCCTGGCGCCGGCGATGAGCACCTGCGAGTCGGTGGCGCGGCGGCAGGCCGAATTGTCCGAGCGCGTAGCGCGCGCGAGCGACCTGCTGCGCACGCGCGTGGACATCGTGCGCGAAATGCAGAACCAGGAACTGCTGGCGTCGATGAACCGGCGCGCGCGCCTGCAGCTGCGCCTGCAGGAAACGGTAGAGGGCTTGTCGGTGGCGGCGATCACCTATTATCTGGTCGGCA
>JAJYMF010000055.1 GCA_021787175.1 Pseudomonadota bacterium
GGGGCCTGCGTGTTCTATCTGGAAGGGGCCGCCGAGATCTGATCGGTCTCGCCCGCCGCCGGAGCGTTCCGGCCGCCAGCAAACCGCCCGCCCAACCATCGCGACTCCCGCCGGATACCGGTTTCTGGCGGCGAGAGCGTTATCCGGGTTAAAGGTTCTGGATCGCGGCGATCTGCTGGCCGTTGGGGCTGCCGAGGCCCGTGCACGCGTCCCAGCCGGCCGATGCCTCGTAGCCGCCGTTGTTGCCTTTCGTGATGTCGCGGCAGACGGCTTCGTGCGCGTAGAGGGCCGGCTGGATGAAGCCCGCCTGGCGGCCCGTCAGCGCATTGATGCGCGCGATGAGCCCTGCCCACAACGGCGCCACGGCACTGGTTCCGCCGAAAACCGCCTGCACACCGTCGACGACGACCTCGTAGCCCGTCTGAGGGTCGGCATCCGCAGCAACGTCCGGTACGCCTCGGGCCGACAACGGCTGGGCTTGGCCCTGAACGGTGGTCGCATCGAGTCCTTGCTGCCACGACGGTAGTGCGAAGAACGCGCTGACGCCGCCGCCCGAGGCGCCCGATGCAGGATTGCCGTCGTTCCAGACGACTTCGCCCTGGATGACGGAGGTCGTCGCTTTCAATCGGGTGCCGCCACATCCCAGGGCGTGCGGGCTTGATGCCGGGAAATCGACGTGATTGGCGCCGTCTGCAACACCGTCAGTTGAGCCGCTGTCGCCTGACGCCACGCATACTGTGACACCGAGCGCTGCAGCCGCCTGCAGCGCCTGGTCCATTGCGGTGAGCGCCTGAGGCGTCCAGGTCGACTCCGGTCCACCCCAGCTGATCGAGACCACCGAGGGCGCATTGACCGTATCGTGGACAGCGGTGGTGACGGCATCCAGGAAGCCTGCGTCCGTGTTGGGCGCAAAATAGACGGCGATCTTCGCCGCCGGTGCTACGGCGCCGGCGACCTCGATATCGAGCATCACCTCGCCGTCGGCGCTGTCTGGATTACCGCTGGGCGCGTTGGCGGCATGGTCTACCGATACCGCGACCACCTCCGGCGCGGGCAGGCCGAGACCGGCGAAGTAGCTCTGCAGGTCCTGCGGCCGGTAACCGCCGCCGAGCTCGATGAGCGCGATGCACTGACCCTGTCCCGAGCCGGCCGGAAATTGGTACAGGGAAGCCACCTGCACGGCGGTGAACGATGTGGCCGGCGGCGTCGCGGCGCGCGAGCGGCGCGGCATCGGGCCGGTGCGCACGCGAAAATGCGGGCGGGCCTGCGGACGGTTGTCGAGGCCCAGCACGGCGAGCACGGCGTCCCGCAGGTCCTCGGGCAGCTGCACCGCGGAGCGCAAACCGCGATAGGTGCCCTGCGGATGCTCGAATTGCCACAGCTCGACACCGAACGCGCCGTTCATTTGGGTCACGGTGCCGGCCAGCACCATGGTGCGGCGCGCAGCATGCTGCTGAACGACCGCCAGGCCGTGCGCGGCGGCGAACGCGCCGACGGCACGCAAATCGGCTTCGGTCGTGCCGTGCGCGCGCGCAAACTGCTCTCGTGTCAGCTCCGCCGGGCGCTCGCCGCGGCCGAGCCGTTCGAGCCGCTCTCGCCAGCGCGCCGGCTCATTCGGACGCAGGATGAGGCTGACCTCCAGCCGCTCGTCCCCGGCGGCGGGACGCAGCGGGCGTGCTCCCGGCAGCGGTTCGCGTGCACCGCCCTGCAGCTCAATTCGGGTCATGGCGTCTCCTTCTGCGAGCGCATCGTCTGGGCAGGGCAGACCCTAGCGCGCGAGCGCCCGGGCGCGCCAATTGTGACGACAAATGGCGACAGTGCGACGGGCGGGTGAGGCAGCCGGACCTCGCGGCCGGCACTGCGGCCGCAGCATAATCCTGCTGACGGCGGGCCAGCAGCGAGCGATCCGTCGCAGCAACAGGGGAGAATGGGAATGCGATTGCATGTCATGAGACTTTCACGAACGGCTGGCGTGCTGCTGCTTGCGGGCGCCACGCTGGGGCTCGCCGTTGCGGCCCCAGCACGCCCGCAGCCGGCGTATAGGCTGGTCCGCAGCGTGGCGCTCGGCGCGCCGAACAGCTGGGACTACGCCGTCTACGATCCGCCCTCGCACCGGGTGTTCGTGGCGCACGGCAACCGTCTGACGGTGGTCGACGGGATCACCGGGCGCATCGTCGGCGCGGTGGGCCCGATCCCGGGCGGACCGCACGGGACGGCCTTCGATGCGCGTGCCGGCGTCGGCATCACCGACGACGGGCGCTACGGTGAGGCCGTGATCTTCAGTCTGAAGACTCTGCACGTGCTGGCGCGGCTGAAGGTGCAGCGCGGCGCCGATGCGGTGACATTCGATCCGGTAAGCGGGCACGCCTTCGTGATCGACGGCGACACGGGCACGGTCGCGGTGATCGATCCGGCGCGGCGCAGAGTCGTGACGTTCATTCACATCGGCGGGGACCTCGAGTACGCCGTGCCGGGGAACAACGGCCAGCTCTACGTCAACGGCGTGACGCACCACGAGATCTTCCGCATCAATACCGCGACCAACCGCATCGACGCCGCCTGGTCGATGCCCACCTGCCGCTCGCCGCACGGGCTGGCGATCGACACCGCCACCCACCGGCTGTTCGCGAGCTGCGAGAATCAGCGCCTGGTCGTGGTCGATTCCGACAATGGGTCGGTCGTCGCAACGGTGCCCATCGGGCGGGGCACGGACGCGGACCGCTTCGATCCGCGCCGCCGGCTGATCTTCAGCTCCAACGGGCTCGATGGGACGCTGTCCGTCATCCGCGAAGTCAATGCCGACCGGTTCGTGCCGGTGGCGACGGTGCGCACCGCGGTCTCCGGCCGCACCATGGCGCTCGATGCCGAGAGCGGCCGGGTGTTCATCGTCGCGGCGCATACCACGCCGCAGGCTCTGCGGGCGTTCTATGCGGCCTGGCGCGCCGGCAAGCGGCCGCGCGGCTCGCCGTTCACGCCGGATTCACTGCGCCTGATGTTCTTCGACCCGGCGCGCTGACCGGGCGCCCGGGCGCGGCCGCAGGGCCGCGCCCGCGCGCGCATCAGCTCGCGCAGC
>JAJYMF010000351.1 GCA_021787175.1 Pseudomonadota bacterium
GCGCAGCAAAAGCTGACGAGCTACCAGCGGACACACAAGATCATTTCGACCGACGGACATTTCGACGTTGACGGCGCGCGGCTGCAAGCGCTGTCGGAGCAGTTGGTACAGGCGCAGGAGCAGATGTTCCAATCCGACAGGCGTGAGCAGCAGGCGCACGATTTTACCGAGCGCGGCCAGCCGCTGGATCAGCTACCGGAGGTGCTCGACAATCCGCTCATAGGCAGGCTCGAGGGCGATCTCGCGCGCGGCGAAGCCGCGCTACAGGAACTTTCCACCCAATACGGCAGCAACTACCCGCTGTACCGGCGCCAGGCATCGGCGAATCTGAGTCTGCGCCGCAGGCTCGAGGTCGAAGTGCGCAAAGTGGTGGCGGAGATCGAGAGCAAGGCAAGAGAGAACCGCGATCGCGCAGCCGAACTTGCGCGCACCATCGCGGCTCAGCGCGAGCACCTGCTCGACCTGAAGGAGAACCGCAGCGAACTCACGGTGCTGCAACGCAACGTGGAGTCGGCAGAGCGCACTTACGATACCGCGATGCAGCACTTCGTGACCAATGAGGTCGACAGTCGGGCCAACCAGACGAACGTCACGGTGCTCAGTTCGGCGATGGTCCCGCGCATGCCGTCGAGCCCGCGACTGCTCTTGAACGCCGCGGTGTCGCTGGTTGTCGGCAGCATCCTCGCCGTCTCCATGGTGATTCTCATGGAGATCTCCGACCGCCGCGTGCGTTCGCGCAGCGATCTCGACAATGCCTGGGACGTTCCGTTGCTCGCCGTACTACAGCGGCCGTGGCCCGGGCGCGTTCAATTCGGCCGTTTGTCGTACAGTCCCGGACCGGCGTTGTTGGGTTCGTCCTGAGGAACGACGGTGAAACTGCATGAACCGGTATTGCCGCGCGAAAACTCCGAGGACGGCATCGATCGCCGAGGCGGCAGGCTCGGTGATATTCTGGTCGAGCTGGAAAAGCTCGATGCGCGCGACGTGAGGCGCGTACTCGATCTGCAGCGCGCCGATAGACTGCGCTTCGGTGAAGCCGCGCTGCGCCTAGGTCTGATCGGCGAGCATGAACTAAGGCAGGCGATTGCCAAGCAGTACGAACTACCATATCTGTCGCCGAGCAGCGCGAGAATCAGCAGTGAACTCATCGTCGCGCTCGAGCCGCTGCATTCGCGTTCCGAGGAACTGCGCGCACTGCGCACTCAGCTGCTGATCCGCTGGCTCAATGCGAGCACCGGTCCACGCATGCTCGCGGTGGTCAGTCCCGGGTCCGCGGAAGGACGGAGTTACCTCGCGGCGAATCTTGCGCTCGCGTTTGCCCAGCTTGGGGAGCGCACCCTTCTGGTCGATGCCGATTTTCGCTCACCACGGCAGCACCGCATCTTCGGGGTATCCGACCAGGTGGGACTTTCCGCCGTCCTTTCCGGTCGTGCCGATATTCGCGCCGCTGTGACGCTGCCGCAGTTCGGCGCGTTCTCGCTGCTGCCGGCCGGCGCGAGCCCGCCGAATCCGCAGGAGTTGCTGCTGCGTCCGCACCTCATTACATTGGTGCAGGAATCGCGCAACGCGTTCGACGTTGTGCTCTTTGACACGCCGCCGGCAAAGCTCTACGCGGATGCGCAATGCCTCGCGCTTCGCGGTGCCAACGCGGTGGTACTCGCGCGCAAGGACCACACCCGATACACGGACGTGGCCGAGGTCATCCGCGGATTGGCCAGCGCCGGCGTCAGCGTAATCGGCACGATACTCAATGAGTTCTGAGCCAGGCCGCACCGAATGCCCACGTCCGCGCAGTCGCACGAGTTCCGCGAATCGGGGTCGGCCGGGCGAACGCCCGTCGGCGCGGTCAGCGGCATAGTCTGGGCGTGCGTGCTGCTCGGCGCTTTGTGCGGATTCGCCGTCGCTGCCACGGGACTGAACGCCCTATACCTTTGTGCATCCGTTGTCGGCTGCGCGTTTATCGCGCGCGATTTTCGCGTCGGCGTGGTACTGCTCATCCTGCTGATGCCGATTTCGACCAGCGCCGTGTTCCCGCACGCGATGCTCGGCGTTACCGGGCTCAATCCGCTGAACCTGCTGTTGATCGGTACACTCGGATCGTACCTGCTTGATCGCATTGCCGGCGGCGCTCGGCGCGGCGTCGTGCCGCACACGCTGTTGTGGCTGTACATCGTGCCGATCGTGCTTGCAGGCGTGCTCGGGTCGCGCCACGTCGGCGAAATTTATCCAGGGTTCTTCCTGTCGGACGTGATTCAGTTCAGCAATGCGGCCGGCTACTTGGTGGAACTTCTGGTCAAACCGATGCTGCTGGTGGTCTATGCTCTGCTGGTCAGCGCCGCGGTCGCGAAGTCAAAGTCCCCGGAGCGCTTCCTCGTGCCGACGCTGATTTCGATCTGGGTGATGTCCGCGCTCGTTATCGTGTTTGTCGCGCGCGGTGGGCTCTCGTTGGAGCGTCTCGCGAGCAGCGACTCGCGCGAATTCCTTTCCCCGTTGGGTTTGCATGCGAACGACCTCGGGCGAATGTACGCGGTTGCTTACGCGCTGCTGCTGTTCACCTGGGCACAGTCGAAGGAAGTCGGGCTCAGACTGCTTCTGTTTGCGTCGATGGGCGTAGTGGCGCTGGCGCTTATGCTGACGTTCTCGCGCGGTGCGTTCGTCGGGTTCGTCGTGGTCAACGCCCTGTTTGTCCTGTTACAGCGCAGCCGCAGAGCGCTGATCTTCTTCGGACTTCTCGCCATAGTGGCCCTGTTTGCGCTGCCTGCCGCGGTCTACGAGCGGGTCGCGAGCGGATACGGCGAAGGGATCGATGCGATCAGTGCCGGTCGCGTTGACAAAATCTGGTTACCGCTGCTGCCGGAAGTTCTGCGTAGCCCCGTGTTTGGCAGTGGCCTCGGCTCGATTCTGTGGTCGCAGCCGATGCGCACCGGCGCCGGCGTTACCATTCTCGCGGTCGGACATCCGCACAATGCCTACCTGGAAGCAGCGCTCGACATGGGGATAGGGGGCCTGATCCTGTTGTGCGCCTACTTTGTCCACGTCTGGAAGCAATTGCGCGCTTTGAGCGCC
>JAJYMF010000366.1 GCA_021787175.1 Pseudomonadota bacterium
TTCAGGCTAAAGCGGAATACCTCTGCGTCGGCCTGTTATGGGGCTCACATACGTTCATTGTGACAGTAAAGAAATGCCAATGGCACGTGTGCAAGCCGCCACCCGGCGAGCCATACTAGAAGGCTGCCCATAGCCGCGTTTTGCGGCACGCCCGTTCACGCCATCGAGGATGCCGTCGTGGTCATACCGCTGCCGCGCCTGCGCTTGCAGGGTTTCAACAACCTGACCAAATCGCTGAGCTTCAATATCTACGATATCTGCTACGCGGTATCGGAGGAGCAGCGGCAGCGCTACATCGAGTATATCGACGAGCAGTACGACGCCGACCGCCTCACCCAGATCCTCAGCGACGTGGCCGAGATCATCGGCGCCAATATCCTCAACATCGCGCGTCAGGATTACGACCCGCAGGGTGCATCGGTGACCATGCTGATCTCCGAGTATCCGGTGGTCGAGAAACTGGGCCGCGACGTGATTTCCGGCGCCGTGGTGGCGCACATGGACAAAAGCCACATCACCGTGCACACCTATCCGGAGACGCACCCGCATAACGGCATCGCCACCTTCCGCGCGGATATCGACGTTTCCACCTGCGGCGTGATTTCACCGCTGAAGGCATTGAATTTCCTGATCGACAGTTTTGAGTCGGACATCGTCACCACGGATTACCGCGTGCGTGGCTTCACCCGCGACGTGAAGGGCAAGAAGCACTTCATCGACCACAAGATCAACTCGATCCAGGATTACCTGGCCAAGCACATCCAGCAGAAGTACGAGATGTTCGACGTCAACGTGTACCAGGAGAACATCTTCCACACCAAGATGCACATCAAGGACTTCGACCTGGATACCTATCTGTTCGAGGCCAACGCATCGGATCTGTCGTTCAAGGACAGGCAGCGCATCGAGGTGCTGCTGCGGCGCGAGATCGAGGAGCTGTTCCACGGCCGCAATCTGATGTGAGCGATTTACACAACCGCTCCGGCGCCGCGTGCGGCGCGGCTCAGATGCGGTAGGCCACGGCCTTCATCAGTGCGGCGGCGGCGTGCATCAGGCGTGGTATCGGCGGCGACAGCTCGCGACCGCCGTGCGTGCGCGCCTCGGCGCCATGGCGCGCCTCGTCGGCCTGCATCTGCGCCAGCACGGCGCGTGATGCGGTATCGGCGTCCGGCAAGCGTTCGATATGTGCGGCCAGATGGGCCTCCACCTGGCGTTCGGTTTCGCTGACAAAGCCCAGGCTGACGGCATCGCCGGCCAGCGCCGCCAGTGCGCCCAGCGCAAAGCTGCCGGCGTACCACAGCGGATTGAACAGGCTGGGCCGGGCATGCAGCGCGCGCAGGCGCGCCTCGCACCAGGCGAGATGATCGTTTTCCTCGTCGGCGGCGTGCAGCAGGTAGGTGCGTGTGGCCGCGCTGCGCGCCAGGGCGGCCTGTCCAAGGTACAGGGCCTGCGCGCAGATTTCGCCGCTGTGGTTGATGCGCATCAGGCCGGCGATGTCGCGCCGCGCGGCTTCGTCCAGTTCGGGCGCCGGCAGGCTTGCGGCCGGATCGGGCCGGCGCGCGATGGCGTGCGTGGTCAATGCGGCCAGCGCGTTGTCCACGCCGGCCAGCAGGCGGTCGAGTGGACTCAATTGGATCCGGGACATGATCTGCTCCGGGTGTTGGTTGCAGCCACAGCGCGAAGACGCCAACTATAAAGCGCTTTAGCCAACCGCGCCGATCGGGCCCGCGGCAGTCAATGCGGGGACGCCGTCGCGATAGCTGCGGTGCGCCCTGTCGTGCTGCCGTCGGCCGGCTGCTGCGTCATGCCGGTTCTCAGGCCGACCGGGAGCCGGCGTCAGCGGAGCGAGGCCCCCGATGTCGCACCGCCGGCCGCCGGGCCCGGGGTTCCGCCAGCTTCCAGCTTGCGCGTATCGCTTGCGCGCGGTTAGACTTCCGCTTCTATTTTTCCGATACCTGTGCATCACGGGGTGTTTTTCATGAAGACGTTCAGCGCCAAGGCCGAAAGCGTGCAGCGCGACTGGTATGTGGTCGACGCCACGGACAAGACCCTGGGCCGCCTGTGCTCGGAAGTCGCCTCGCGACTGCGCGGCAAGCACAAGCCCGTGTTCACCCCCCATGTCGATACCGGCGATTACATCGTGGTGATCAACGCCGAGAAGATCGCGGTCACCGGCAACAAGCTCGAAGACAAGAACTACCACCGCTTCACCGGCTATATCGGCAATCTCAAGACCACCTCGCTGAAGGACATGCTTGCCAAGCATCCGGAGCGGGTGATCGAGATCGGCGTCAAGGGCATGCTGCCCAAAAATCCGCTGGGCCGCGCCATGTACCGCAAGCTCAAGGTGTACAGCGGCGCCGAGCATCCGCATACCGCCCAGCAGCCGCAGCCGCTGAATATCTGAGGACACCATGGCTACTTCGCAACAGAACTACGGCACCGGCCGCCGCAAGACCTCCGCAGCGCGCGTGTTCCTGCACAAGGGCGGCGGCGCGATCGTCGTCAACGGCAAGCCGCTGGATCAGTTCTTCGGTCGCGAAACCTCGCGCATGATCGTGCGCCAGCCGCTGCAATTGACCGAGACCAGCGAAAAGTTCGACGTGATGGTCACGGTCGAGGGCGGTGGCATCACCGGTCAGGCCGGCGCCATCCGCCTCGGCATCGCCCGCGCGCTGGTCGAGTATGACGAGACGTTGAAGGCGCCGCTGCGCAAGGCCGGCTTCATGACCCGCGACGCGCGCGAAGTCGAGCGCAAGAAGGTCGGCCTGCACAAGGCACGCCGCGCGACGCAGTTCTCCAAGCGCTGAACCCGAACCGTTGGGAGATCGTCTAACGGTAGGACAACGGACTCTGACTCCGTTTATCTAGGTTCGAATCCTAGTCTCCCAGCCACCTTGCCCTTTCCGACGGTGCATAGCCGGGGATCGTGCAAAGCCCAAAACCCCGCCGCGTCGCGGGGTTTTTCGTGTCCGCGGCAGTGACGCTTTTTCGTATTCGGGGCGCGCGCCGGACGGAGTCCCCATTGCGCCCTAGTCGGAGTCCGGATCGATCACCCGCGGCG
>JAJYMF010000064.1 GCA_021787175.1 Pseudomonadota bacterium
GACGTCATCCCGACTCGTACAGGGATGTACAGGGATGTACAGCCGGCCGGGATCCAGACTGAAAGGCATGACGTCATCCCGTGCCGTCCATGGATGGACGACAGCACGGGATCCGGACCGGGGAAAGACTCGGCCCAGGCCGAACTCTGCGCTGGGCGCTTATCAGCCCGGCCTGCGAAGGGCCCAGCCTAGCTGCCCACGACCACCGGCAGTCTTTCGGCCGCTTCCGCCGTCACCGCCAGTTCGCCGTCGCGCACGCTCAGGCTGACCTTGCCGCCGTCGGCGAGCTTGCCGAACAGCAGCTCGTCGGCCAACCGGCGCTTGACCTGCTCCTGGATCACCCGCGCCATCGGCCGTGCGCCCATCAGCGGATCGAAGCCGTGCTCGGCCAGCCAGCGGCGTGCGTCGGCGTCGACGCCGAGCGCGACGTGCTTCTCGTTGAGCTGGGCCTCGAGCTCGATCAGGAACTTGTCGACCACGCGCAGGATGTGCTCGAAATTCAGCGCCTTGAACTGGATGACCGCGTCGAGCCGGTTGCGGAACTCCGGCGTGAAGCTGCGGCGGATCACTTCCATCGCATCGGGCGCGTGGTTCTGCTCGACGAAGCCGATCGTGCGCCGTGCCGCCTGCTGCGCGCCGGCATTGGTGGTCATCACCAGCACCACGTTCTTGAAGTTGGCCTCGCGGCCGTTGGTGTCGGTCAGCGCGCCGCGATCCATCACCTGCAGCAGGATGTTGAACACGTCCGGATGCGCCTTCTCGATCTCGTCGAGCAGCAGCACGCAGTGCGGATGCTTGGTGACCGCCTCGGTCAGCAGGCCGCCCTGATCGAAGCCGACGTAGCCCGGAGGCGCGCCGATCAGGCGCGATACCGAATGCCCCTCCATGTACTCGGACATGTCGAAACGGATCAGCTCGATGCCGAGCTGCAGCGCCAGCTGGCGCGTGACCTCGGTCTTGCCGACACCGGTCGGCCCGGCCAGCAGGAAGCAGCCGATCGGCTTCTGCGGATTGGCCAGTCCCGAGCGCGCCATCTTGATCGACGCCGCCAGCGACTCGATCGCCTCGTCCTGGCCGAACACGACCATCTTCAGGTTGCGCTCGAGACTCTTCAGCACGTCGCGGTCGGACGCCGACACCTGTTTGGGCGGAATGCGCGCCATGCGCGCGACGATGTATTCGATGTCCGGCACATCCACCGACGCGGCGCGCTGCGCCGCCGGCAGCAGGCGCTGGCGCGCGCCGGCCTCGTCGATCACGTCGATGGCCTTGTCCGGCAGCAGGCGGTCGGGGATGTGGCGCACCGACAGGTCCACCGCGGCGCGCAGCGCCTCGGCGGTGTACTGCACGCTGTGGTGCTCCTCGAAGCGCGACTGCAGGCCCTTGAGGATCTCGATGCTGTCGGCGGCGGTCGGCTCGACGACGTCGATCTTCTGGAAGCGCCGCGCCAGCGCGCGGTCCTTCTCGAATACGCCGCGGTATTCCTGGAACGTGGTCGAGCCGATGCAGCGCAGCTCGCCCGAGGCCAGCACCGGCTTGATCAGGTTGGACGCGTCCATGGTCCCGCCGGAGGCCGAGCCCGCGCCGATGATGGTATGGATTTCGTCGATGAACAGGATCGCCTTGGGCTCCTTCTTGAGCTGGCCGATTACCGCCTTCAGCCGCTTCTCGAAGTCGCCGCGATACTTGGTGCCCGCCACCAGGGCGCCGAGATCGAGCGCCCAGATCGTGGTGTCCTTGAGCACGTCGGGAACGTCGCCCTCGACGATGCGCCGCGCCAGGCCCTCGGCGATCGCGGTCTTGCCGACGCCGGCCTCGCCGACATAGAGCGGATTGTTCTTGCGGCGCCGGCACAGCACATGGACGGTGCGCTCGATTTCCTCGGCGCGGCCGATCAGCGGGTCGATCTTGCCCTGCCGCGCCAGCTCGTTGAGGTTGCTGGCGAACTCGGTGAGCGGATTGCCCTTCGCCTCGCCGCCCTCCTCGCCGGCCTCGCGGTCGCCCGCACCCGGCTGCTGGGCCGGCGCCTCGTGGCCGATCTTGGCGATGCCGTGCGAGATGAAATTGACCGCATCGAGGCGGGTGACCTCCTGCTGGCTGAGGAAATACACCGCGTGCGAATCCTTCTCGCCGAACACCGCCACCAGCACGTTGGCGCCGGTGACTTCCTTGCGGCCCGACGACTGCACGTGATAGACGGCGCGCTGCAGCACGCGCTGGAAACCCAGCGTCGGCTGGGTGTCGCGCTCGTCGCCTTCGGGCAGCACCGGCACCGTTTGCGCGATGACGTCACGCAACTCGCGGCCCAATCGTTCCAGGTCCGCGCCGCAGGCACGCAGCACGGCCACCGCGGCGGCGTTGTCGAGCAGCGCCAGCAGCAGGTGCTCCACGGTCATGAACTCGTGGCGCTGCTCGCGCGCGTCCTTGTAGCACTGGCCGATCGTGAGCTCGAGATCCTTGCTGAACATGAGGGAACAACCTCCGCTGGCCGATGCCGGTGATGTGGGGGCCGCCTACAGTTTTTCCATGGCGCAAAGCAAAGGATGGTGATGCACCCGCGCGTAATCGTTGACCTGATTCACCTTGGTCTCGGCCACCTCGCGCGTGAACACGCCACAGACGCCCTTGCCGCGATGGTGGACGTGCAGCATCACCTGCACCGCACGTTCCTGGTTCATGCCGAAGAAGGTGCGCAGCACATCGACCACGAACTCCATCGGCGTGTAATCGTCATTGAGCAAAACGACCTGGTACATCGCCGGGCGTTCGAGGCGGGGCTTTGCCGTCTCGACCGCAAGGCCGTGTTCGAGTTCCTGGTCGCGGTCCGGGTTCTGGGCCATTGCGCTTCGTGATCTGGATTGGTTTCGAGTATACGCCGCGGCAGTGAGGATGCTGTCGCGGGCCGGGACGAAGAGGTGATGGCACAATCACGCTTTGACAAGGAGCCGCTTCGCGATGACCAGTCCGCTTTCCGCCGATGGCGTTTGGCGACCGCGCGTGACCGTCGCCACGGTGGTGGCTGACGGCGAACGCTTTCTGATGGTCGAGGA
>JAJYMF010000149.1 GCA_021787175.1 Pseudomonadota bacterium
ATACCTGGCGTTCCGCGCGCCGTTGCTAGGCTTGCATCGGCAGTACATGATGGCGAATGCCATGAGCGCGAGTGTGACCATCAGCCTCGATGCGGTGATCGTGGCGGTTACCGCCGAAGCCCCGCGCGTGCTGACCGCCGAGCGCGACGGCGTCGACGTGCTGCCGGGCGGTGCGCTCGACCCGCTGCGCGACGCCACCCTCGAGCGCGGCCTGCGCGACCGCGTCGAGGCGGCCAGCGGGCTGGCGCTGGGCTATGTCGAGCAGCTCTACACCTTCGGCGACCGCGCGCGCGAAGCGCGGCCGGCGGCTGCGGCGCGGGTCGTCGGCGTGGCTTATCTGGCGCTGGTGCTGGAGCAGGCGGCCGCACCGGCGCCGGGCGCGCACTGGCGCGACGTCTATGCCTTCCTGCCGTGGGAGGACTGGCGCGCCGGGCGTCCGCCGGCGATCGCGCAGGCGCTGGCGCCGCGGCTGCACGCATGGGCCGGCGACGACCGCCACCGGCGCGAACGCGTCGATCTGACCTTCGGTCTCGATGGCGCGCCGTGGGATCCCGAGCGCACGCTGGAACGCTACGAGCTGCTGTGGGAGGCGGGACTCGCCGCCGAAGCCCCGCACGCCGGCAGCGACCTGCCGGGCGCCAGCGGTCGCGCGATGGGCCTCGATCATCGCCGCATGCTGGCCACCGCCCTGGGCCGCCTGCGCGGCAAGGTGCGCTATCGGCCGGTGGTGTTCGAGCTGGTACCGGAGGCGTTCACCCTGACCCAACTGCAGCGCGTGATCGAGGCGCTGGCCGGGATGCGCCTGCACATGCAGAACTTCCGCCGCCTGATCGAGAACGCCGGTCTGGTCGAGGCCACCGGGCAGCGCCAGCGCGCCACCGGCGGCCGCCCGGCGGTGCTGTTCCGCTTCCGCCGCGAGGTGTTCCGCGAGCGTCCGCAGCCGGGCGTGTACTACCCCGGCGCGTGGTGGTCGCGCTGAGAGGGGCGGTCAACCTCTTGCCGGTGCCACGAGCGACGCCAGGCCCCACCAACGGCACGTTTACCGGCGCGCGATCGTCGCTAGGCTGATCGCATCCGACGGGGGAGAGGGAGAAACACCGATGAGCAGGCGATTCGTGTTGACGCTGGCGCTGGGTTGCGGCCTCGGCGTGGTCATTCCGGCGGCTGCTGCGCCTGCCGGCCCTGCACTCGCCGCAGCGTCGGCAGCGTCCGCCTGGGTGCGCACCAGCAACGCGGATGCGCAGGTGCTGCTGGACGTGATGGCACGCTTCAATCCCGAGTTCGCCGCGCAGATCGGCGTGCCCGGTCATGACCGCGAGGTGGCCGATCTCCGACCGGGACTGGATCGGCGCTACCGCGCCGCGCTGGCGCAGGCGCGTCTGAACCTGCAGGGACGCCTCGCCGGCGAGCGCGATGCGCAGGTGCGCGAAGATCTGGCGATCATGATCGACGCCGCGCAGCGGCAGATCGAGAGCAGCACGCTGGACGAGCGCTACTTGCTGCCGTGGACCGACGTCGGCCAGCTGGTGTTCCAGGGGGAGTTCGGGCTTCTCCAGGATCAGGTGACGGCAGCACGGCGGCCGGCGGCGCTGGCGCGCCTGCGGTGCTACGTCGGCCTGGCGCCCGGTTGCACGCCGATCGTCAAGCTGGCCGAGGCGCGTTTCGAGGCGCGCATGGACGACCCGGCCCTGCTGGGCCCGTATCGCGCCGAGGTCGAGCAGGCGCTGGCGAACACGCCGCGCTATGTCGAGGGCATCCGCAAGCTCTGCGCCCGGTACGGCATCGCCGGTGCCGGGCCGGCGCTGGATGCGCTGGCGGCGCAGATGCGCGATTACGACGCCTGGGCGCGGCGCGTGGTGCTGCCGCGCGCGCGCGGCGACTTCCGCCTGCCCGAGCCGCTGTACGCGTTTCGTCTCAGGGAAGTCGGCGTCGACATCAGCCCCGAGTCGCTGATCCACCGCGCCGAGCTCGAATACATGGAAACCCGCGCGGCGATGCAGATGATCGCGCCCGAGGTGGCGCGCGCGGAGGGACTCAAGGCCGGCGGCTATCGCGAGGTGATCGCGGCGCTCAAGAAACAGCAGCTCGACAAGGCCTCGATCGAGCCGTACTACCACGACGTCATCGGTAGGATCGAGGCGATCATCCGCCGCCAGGGCATCGTCGATCTGCCGCGGCGGCCGATGATCATGCGCCTGGCCTCCGAAGCCGAGAGCGCCGCGCAGCCGGCGCCGCACATGGATCCGCCGCCGCTGATCGGCAACACCGGCGAGCGCGGCCAGTTCGTGCTGCCGCTGGGCAATCCGGAGAGTTCCGGCGGCGGCAACCAGGCTTACGACGACTTCACCTTCAAGGCCGCGGCCTGGACGCTGACCGCGCACGAGGGCCGCCCCGGCCACGAGCTGCAGTTTTCGGCGATGGTCGAGCGCGGCGTGTCGCTGGCGCGCTCGCTGTTCGCCTTCAACAGCGTCAACGTCGAGGGCTGGGCGCTGTACGCCGAGGCCGAGATGGTGCCTTACGAGCCGCCGGCCGGGCAGCTGATCGCGCTGCAGTTCCGCCTGCTGCGCGCGGCGCGCGCGTTTCTCGATCCGATGCTCAACCTGGGCCTGATCACGCGCGAGCGCGCGCACGACATCCTCGTGTACGACGTGATGCTGTCCGAGCCGATGGCGCGGCAGGAGATCGACCGCTACACCTTCCGCGCGCCGGGACAGGCGACGGCGTACTTCTACGGTTACACGCGCCTGCTGCAATTGCGCGCCGACACCGAGATCGCGCTCGGCCAGCGCTTCGACCGCAAGGCCTTCAACGACTTCGTGGTCGACCAGGGTCTGCTGCCGCCGGCGCAGCTGGAGCAGGCGGTGGCGACCCAGTTCATTCCGAAGTACAGGGCGCCCGCGGGCACCTGAGGTTTCGCTGCGCGGGCGTTTTCTTTGTCATGTCGCGCGCGCAGCAAGACCTCTCGCTTTCGAAAGCTCCCACTCGCCTGCGGCGCCTGCATGTTGTTGTCATGCTGAGCGCAGCGAAGCATCTGGCTGCGCAGACCCTT
>JAJYMF010000077.1 GCA_021787175.1 Pseudomonadota bacterium
GGCGCTGGCGCCGATCCAGCGCCTGCCGCACGTCGACGGCCTCGAACCCGGGCGGCTGGCCCTGCTGCACTTTCTCGGCCGCGAGGAGAAGGGCGGAACGGCGTTCTACCGGCATCGCTCCAGCGGCTGCGAGAGCGTCGATGCCGCGCGCTTTCCGACCTACAAGGCGCAGCTGGAGGCGGATGTCGCGCGCAGCGGCTTGCCGCAAGCCGGTTACATCGCCGGCGACACGCCGATCTTCGAGCGCATCGCCTTCCACGGGGCCCGATTCAACCGGGCGATCCTGTATCGCGGCAACACGCTGCACTGTGCCGACATTCCCGGCGACCTGAGCCTGTCGGCGGACCCCGCCCGCGGGCGCCTGACGGTCAACACGTTCCTGATGGAGGACGCCGCGTGAGCGCATCGTCGCGGACCCGGCACCGCGGCGCGTGTGCGGCGCTCGGCCTCGGGCTGCTGGCCCTGCTCGCCGGCTGCGCTTCGGCGCCGCGGCGCGCGCCGGAATCCTACGGCGGCTACCGCGAACCCGCGGGCGGCGCCGGCGGCCGCTACGCGCAGGCGCGGGACGGCGGACCCGGCGCGCCGCCGGTCGACGTCAACGCGATCCCCGAACCGGTGCCGAAGGTCGAGCCGCGGTCGCGTTTCGGCAACGCGCCGACCTACACCGTCAACGGGCGCACCTACCATGTGCTGGCGTCGGCGGCGGGCTACGACGAGCGCGGCATCGCCTCGTGGTACGGCAACAAGTTCCAGGGCTATCTGACCTCGAGTCTGGAGCCCTACGACATGTACAAGTTCACCGCCGCCAGCAAGGTGCTGCCGCTGCCGAGCTACGCGCGGGTGACCAACCTGGCCAACGGGCGCAGCGTGATCGTGCGCGTCAACGACCGCGGGCCGTTCGTCGCCAACCGCATCATCGACCTGTCCTACGCCGCGGCGGTGAAGATCGGCATCTGGGCGCAGGGCACCGGCCTGGTCGAGGTGCAGGGCATCGATCCGAGCCGCCCGCAGGACCTGCCGGCGGCGCCCGCGGTCGCGGCGCGCGGTGCCGCGCCGGTGCTGTACCTGCAGGTCGGTGCCTTCGCCGAGCGCGCCAACGCCGCGCGCGTCGCCGCGCGATTGCGTCAGGCCGGTTTCGACAATGTTCATGTGACGGAGGCTGTAGTACACGGTCGCCGCGTGTTGCGTGTGCGGCTGGGGCCGCTGGGCGGCGTCGCCGAAGCCGACCGCCTCAGCCCGCGCGTCCAGGCCCTGGGCCTGCCCGAGCCGCAGGTCGCGGTGGATACTTCCCAATGATCCTTGCAGTGAGTCGCCCATGAGAACGCCGTCTTTCCGCCTTGTCCCGATCCTCTGCGCCGCGCTGCTCGGCGCGGCGACCAGCGCCTTCGCGCAATCCGGCGCGCCGGTGCCCGGCCCGGTGCTGTCCACGCCCGAACGACCGCAGCCGGCGATGCCGCAGATGCCGGTGCCGCAGCCGCCGGCGCTGGGCGCCGATTCATGGGTGCTGATGGATTACACCACCGGCCAGACCATCGCCCATCACAACGAGCACGAGCGTCTGGCGCCGGCCTCGCTGACCAAGATGATGACGGCGTACGTCGTCGATGCCGCGCTGGCCTCGGGCAAGGTGCACTGGAACGGCAGCGTCTACATCAGCGATCACGCCTGGGACAAGGGCGGCGCCAGGACCGACGGCTCGACCAGCTTTCTCAAGCTGCACGACCGCTATCCGCTGTCCGAGGTCTACAACGGCATGATCGTGCAGTCGGGCAACGACGCCGCGATCGCGCTGGCCGAGCACGTCGCCGGTACCGAGGCCGCGTTCGTGCAGCTGATGAATGCCTATGCGCAGCGGCTGGGCATGAAAGGCACGCACTTCGAGAACGCCAGCGGCTATCCGCACCCGGACCACTACACCACCGCCTGGGACCTGGCCCTGCTGGCGCGCGCGATCATTCACGATTACCCGCAGTACTACGGGGTGTACAAGACCCAGTCCTACACCATCAACGGCATCAAGCAGGCCAACCGCAACCTGCTGCTGTACCGCGATCCCAGCGTGGACGGCCTGAAGACCGGCAGCACCGCCGAGGCCGGCTACTGCCTGGTGGCATCGGCGCAGCGCCAGGGCCAGCGCATGATCGCGGTGGTGATGAAGACCAAGAGTCTCGCCGACGCCGCCAGCCAGGACGAGGCGCTGCTCAACTACGGTTTCCGCTTCTACGACACGCATTTGCTGTACGCGGCCGGCAAGCCGCTGGCGACGCCGCGGCTGTGGAAGGGCGCCGCCGACACGCTGCCGGTGGGCGTGGCCGGCAACGTCGAGGTGACCATCCCGCGCGGCCGTTACGCCGATCTCAAGGCGGCGATGAACCTGCCGGCGACGCTGATCGCGCCGTACCGCAAGGGCCAGGCCATCGGCACGGTCACCGTCAGCCTCGACGGCAAGCCGCTGGTGACGGCACCGCTGATCGCGCTGGCGGACGCACCCGAGGCCGGCTTCTTCGGGCGCCTGTACGACAGCGTGCGGCTGTGGTTCCAGGGTTCGCCGGCGACGCCGGCAGGCGGCGGCAAAAGATGAAGGAAACGCCGTTCAGCGAACTGCCGCCGGGCGAGGGCTTCGTCTTTCCCGGCGAGTTCGAGATCACCGCGGTCGGCCGCGCCGGCGCCGGCCTCGAGGAGCGCGTGCCGGCGCTGCTGGCCGCCACCGGCCTGACCGTGATCGCCGGCAGCCGCCGTCTGCGGCCCTCGCGCGAGGGTCACTACGTCGCCGTCAGCGTCAGCTTCAGCGCGCTCTCGCGCGACGCCTACGACGGCGCGCACCGCATCCTGCGCGCCGATCCGGACGTCCGCTACACGCTGTAGCGCGACCCGATCCGCGCTCACCGCCACGCCAGCGCGCGCAGCGCTTCGCGCAGGACCACGGCCTGGTTGTGCGTCGCGTCGCGCGCGCCGTAGACCAGGGTCAGCGGACCGTGCCCGGCGGCGGCCAGCAGCGCCTGCATCGACGCCTGGGCGACGGCCGCGGCCAGTTCCGTACGATAGCG
>JAJYMF010000103.1 GCA_021787175.1 Pseudomonadota bacterium
GTTCCGCGGCGGCGCGCAGGACTGGCCCGGCAGTCCGGGCAATCGCGCGCAGCAATATGTCACCGACATCGGTTATGGCATCGCGCCGCGCTGGTTCACCGAACTTGCGGTGTTCTACGCCAAGACGCCGGGCAGTGCCGCGCGGATCGAGGGCTACGAATGGGAGAACGTGTTCCAGCTGACCGAGATCGGCGAGCACTGGATGGACGTCGGCCTGTTCGCCGAAATCGCCCACGACCGGCTCGAGAAAAAGAACTACGTCGAGCTGGGGCCGATGTTCCAGAAAGAATTCGGTCGTGCCCTGGTCAACCTCAATCTGCTGTTCAAGCGCGGTCTCGGTCGCGATCGCGAACCCGGCACCGAGCTCGAGTACGCCTGGCAGTGGAAGTGGCGCGGCAATGCGCTGTTCGAGCCGGGCCTGCAGGGCTTCGGCTCGTTCGGCCGCATCGGCGGTCTGCATGTCGCCGAGAACAAGCTCGGCCCGGCGTTTTTCGGACGCACCGCGCTGGGTGCGGGGCGCGCGCTGAAGTACGACGCCGCGCTGCTGTTCGGCACCGTCGACGGTTCGCCCGACCGCACGCTGCGCTTCCAGCTGGAGTACGAGTTTTTCTGATACCGGTTCGCGATCAAGATGCGAAAACCGCGTAGCCCGGATGCGGCGCAGCGGAATCCGGGGATGCTGCTGCACCGAGCCCCGGATTCCGCCCCTATGGGGCTTCATCCGGGCTACCTATCGTATCGATTGAACGCAACTTGGCATGAGGCGGGCGGCAAGGATCACATGCGGAACACGCCGTAGCGTGTCGGCTCGATCGGCGCATTGAGGCTGGCCGAGATCGCCAGGCCCAGCACGCGGCGGGTGTCGGCGGGATCGATGATGCCGTCGTCCCACAGCCGCGCGCTGGCGTACCAGGGATGCCCTTGACGTTCGTACTGTTCGCGGATCGGCGCCTTGAACGCGTCTTCGTCCTCGGCGCTCCAGGTCTTGCCGGCGGCTTCCAGGCCGTCGCGCTTGACCGTGGCCAGCACGCCGGCGGCCTGCTCGCCGCCCATCACGCTGATGCGCGCGTTGGGCCACATCCACAGGAAGCGCCCGCCGTAGGCGCGGCCGCACATCGCGTAGTTGCCGGCGCCGAAGCTGCCGCCGATCACCACGGTGAACTTGGGCACCGAGGAGCAGGCCACGGCGGTGACCATCTTGGCGCCATCCTTGGCGATGCCCGCGTTCTCGTACTTTTTGCCGACCATGAAGCCGGTGATGTTCTGCAGGAACACCAGCGGCACGCCGCGCTGGTTGCACAGTTCGATGAAGTGCGCGCCCTTGAGCGCCGACTCCGAGAACAGGATGCCGTTGTTGGCGACGACGCCCACCGGGTAGCCGTGCAGATGGGCAAAGCCGGTGACCAGGGTCTTGCCGTAGCGCGCCTTGAACTCGTGGAACTCGGAGCCGTCGACGATGCGCGCAATCACCTCGCGGACATCGAAGGGGCGTCGCGTGTCGGTCGGGATGGCGCCGTAGAGTTCCTCGGCCGGGTAACGCGGCGCAGCGGGTTCGCGCAGCGCCAGCGGCATCGGCTTGACGCGATTCAGCCGCGCCACCGCCTCGCGCGCCAGCGCCAGGGCGTGGCGGTCGTTCTCGGCGTAGTGGTCGGCCACGCCCGAAATCGCCGTATGCACGTCGGCGCCGCCCAGTGTCTCGGCATCCACGATCTCGCCGGTCGCCGCCTTCACCAGCGGCGGCCCGCCGAGGAAGATCGTGCCCTGCTCCTTGACGATGATGGTCTCGTCGCTCATCGCCGGCACGTAGGCACCGCCGGCGGTGCAGGAGCCCATCACCACCGCGATCTGGGCGATGCCCAGAGCGCTCATCCGCGCCTGGTTGTAGAAGATGCGGCCGAAGTGCTCCTTGTCCGGGAACACATCGTCCTGCAGCGGCAGGAAGGCACCGCCGGAATCGACCAGATAGACGCAGGGCAGGCGGTTCTCCAGCGCGATCTCCTGCGCGCGCAGATGCTTCTTGACCGTGATCGGAAAATAGGTGCCGCCCTTCACCGTGGCGTCGTTGGCGACCACCATCACCTCGACGCCGCTGACGCGGCCGATGCCGGTGATCAGGCCGGCCGCGGGCGCCTGGTCGTCG
Organism: Pseudomonadota bacterium; assembly: GCA_021787175.1. Lineage (GTDB taxonomy): Bacteria > Pseudomonadota > Gammaproteobacteria > Xanthomonadales > Rhodanobacteraceae > Metallibacterium. Next base: position 2,141 of record JAJYMF010000103.1, read on the forward strand.
TAAAGCCCATGCGCGGCCAGCGGCGACAGCTCGAGGAAAGGCGAGCCGGAATCGAGCAGGGCGTCGATGCGCTCGCGCGGCAGCAGCTTGCCGCGCGCGGCGTGCCGCTCGCGGGCCTTGGCGCCGCCGCCTTCGGCGACGCGCGCCAGCACGGCATGCAACGCCGTGACCTGGGCGCGCAACTGCGCCGCATTGGCCTGGAATTCATCGCTGCGCGGATCAAGGCGGGACTCGAGCACGGCCATGCAGATGCTTCCGGAAGAGCGAAGCCGCGATGATACGGGCCGTGCGCCCGGTACCCCAAGCGAACCGGCCGCACAGGGCGGCCGGTTCGGACGTTGCTGCGGAGGCGCGTGGTGTCAGCCGCCGGACTGCTTGGTCGCGTCCTTGGCGCCTGCGGATGCGGTGGTGGCCGCATGCGCGGCGCTGCTGGCGGCGGCGGGCGCGCTGCTGCTGGCTGCCGGTGCCGCCGGCATGGCCGTGCTGGCGGCGGCGGGTGCACTTGCGGCCGGAGCGGCGGCCGTGGCGCTGGGCGCCGGAGCGGTGGTCGAGGATTCCTCGTGGCTGCAGGCGGCGAGCACGACCAGCAGCGAAGATGCGAGCGCGATACGGACGAATTTCATGACAATCCCCTGAGCAGTGGAGGCCAAAGCGATTTTTGGCCTGATCATTGAATCACGTTCGCGGCGCGGGGCAAGCCCCTGATCTTTACGGATTGCCAACAGTCAGGAGGCGATGGAAACGGTGGGCCCATAAAGAACCGGCCGCTTGCGCGGCCGGTTCGGGCGTTCGCTGAAACCTGCAGCAATCAGCCGCCGGCCTTCGTCGTGCCAGCCGGGGCCGGAGCCGCGGTGGAAGCCGGAGCCGGAGCCGCGGTGGAAGCCGGAGCCGGAGCCGCAGTGGT